>JAGRJO010000060.1 GCA_020442725.1 Lysobacterales bacterium | reverse complement strand
GTTTGATATTAAAAAATTTAATGAGAACAGAAAACTAAGTATTCTGAAATCAGACATCCCAAAGGACTTGAAAGAGATTGTCTTGAAGTGTGTTCAGAAAAACCCGCAACAGCGATACGATTCTGTTGCCATACTGAGAAACGATTTAAACAACTGGTTAATGGACTTTCCTCTGAGTTTTAACAACAACAAGCTGTCGCACATATTTGTTAAATCAATCAAACGGAATAAACTTCTCTCGACCTTGCTTGCCACTGTTTTTATTTCCGGAGTTTATTTTGCAATTAAATACACCAGCGATATCAAATATCAGCAGTCTCTGACTATCAAGGAAAAAAATGCCACTGATCAATTGATGAATTTTATGCTGAATGATTTGTACGAAAACCTGGTAAAAATTGGCAGGGTGGATATTCTCAAGCAAGTTGTTGATAAAAGTATCAATCATCTTGATGCGCAGGAGAACAATCAACTTTCACCTCAAGGATATTTGCAATCAGCAACAGCCTACATCAATGCCGGAAGAGTTTATGATCAATTGGAGCAATCGACTGAAGCCAATCAGGCGTTCTTGCAAGCACTTAAAAATCTGGAAAAATATAAGTCAGAAAACACTCAACTGACCGAATATTACAATTTGCTTTCGCGCTTGAGCGTGTATCACTCGCAAGTATTAAGCTCAGACGGACAGGAAGAAAAAACCGAAGAAACCCTGAAAACAGCTGTTGAATCTTCAAAAGAATATCTTTCGTTGAATCCGCATGGCGACAGGCAATTTTTGTCCGAAGCCTATTTGGAGCAAGGTTATTATTACCTCGAATACGGCAAACCTGAATTAGCAATTCAGACAATCAACAATAATTTACAACTTTGCCAACAAATGCTCGAGAACGAACCGAATTCTGCAAACTGGCTTTATAACTATTCGCACGCTTTGCAATTAAAATCATGGTATGAAATCGATTTTGGGACTTTGCAACAGGGTATAAACGATTTAAAAAAAGCTATTATTCAAGGAAATCAGGCTATTGAAATTGATGCTAAAGATTTACGCAAAATGAACAACATTCGTATTCTGCATAATCAACTGAGCTTCTTTTATTTGGAAGAGGGCAAACATACTGAAGGGCTTGAAACCGCAAATAAAGCACTGGAATATGGTTTAAACCTAGAATCACAAGCTCCTTTAAACAAGGAATATAAACGAGAGTTGTCGTACACATACAGCACCTTGGGAGAAATCTATCAACAAATGCAAGACAGTCAACATGCGTTATTGTATATGGAAAAAGGTCTGCAAATTTCGCGTGAGAATTATCAACGTGATTCTGAGAACTATTCCGTAGCCAATGATTTTTGTATCGATTTATTACTGGTTGCTGAACAATTTAAAACCATCGAACAAAATGATAAATTTAATCAGCTCTCCAATGAAGCGTTGAAAATTATTCAACATGTGACTTCGCAGGAGCCAAATAACAAATACTATCGTCATACTTATGCCACGGCTCTGTTAATGCTTGAACAGTTCGATGAAGCTCGTCCTCACATTCAGTTTCTCAATCAAGCAGGAATGTTGGATGAAACCATTAAATCGCTTTTGAATGAAAAACAATTGAGTGATTGGGTGAGCGAATAAGATATAATTTGTTTTTAATTTTTGTTTAATATCACAAACATCATGATTGAATACAAAACCGCAGAAAACAGCATTGAGTTGCAGCTGATTATAGATTTACAAGCCATCAATCTTCCTTCCAACATTTCTGAAGAAGAACTGAAACAGCAGGGCTTTGTGACTGTTAAGCACGATTTGGATTTGCTCACCCGGATGAACTCTCCTTATGGACATATCATTGCCAAAGACGGAGATAAAATTGCGGGATATGCCTTAGTGATGTTGAAAGATTTTGCTGATGAAGTTCCGGTGTTGTTCACCATGTTTGAACGAATCAATTTATTGGAATATAAAGGCGAAAAACTTGGAAACACCCAATATTTTGTTATGGGACAAGTTTGTGTTGCCAAAGAGTACCGCTCTCAAGGTGTTTTTGCCGGACTCTACCAACACATGAAAACCTGCATGTCACCGCATTTTGATTACATTGTTACCCAAATTTCAAGTCGCAATACTCGCTCCAAAAGAGCCCACGAAAAAGTCGGTTTTGAAACAATTAAAACCTATAAAGACGATCACGATGATTGGGAAATTGTGCTTTGGGATTGGGAGTGATACAAAAAATTTAAAAATGGATTTTTTAATGTTACGCTGTTGCCTATGTACTTGACTTGTTTACTCGATATTTCGAACGTAGTCGAGAAATCTAAAATATTTACAAGTCATGCTGAACTTATTTCAGTATCTTTTCTTTGCTCCTTTTGTTCGTGCAAAAGGAGCGTAAAAGCACGCCCCGAACTCTCAGCCGTTGGCTTCCCTCACTATTTTCTCAAATTTGGCGTTTGCAAAAACTCACATTGCAAGCAATGTTCAAACACTTGCAAACTTTGCTCCAAATTTTTCAAAAATATCTCGGTGAGAGTAAAGGGGTTTAAAAGAACGCCGTCATTCTGAGCGAAGAAGACTTAATCAACAAAGTCGTAAGTACTTCAAACTAACTCGTCATTCCTGCGAAGGCAGGAATCTTCCAAAAATGCACATATAGCCGGATATTTACGGAAATATGAAAGTGTGAAATGATATCAGGTTCATAGCGATTATATGCGTACTAAAACATCACTTTACATAAAAAAATCAGTATGTTAGTATCAAAAGCCATGAAAATGGGCGCATTAAAATACGCAAAATATTTAATATCTTGCATTGATGCACATATAATAAATTGTTATGCAATAAAACATGTAACTAAACGGAATTAATTTAATAAAAGACATATATCATGAGCAAAAAAGATTTCGATGACTTCATAAATAAGCAGGCCGCGAAGAAATCTCAAGAAGAACCTATCAATTGGGATAATCAGAGAGATGAGTGGCTAAATTATCTTTCAGAATATTACAGTAAGGCGGAAGAGTTTCTAAAAGAATATATTGAAGATAATAAGGTAAGCATAAAGTATACAGATAAAGAAATTTATGAAGAATATATTGGCGGCTATACAGTAAAAGTATTAAATATAGAATTGGCTGGGCATAAAGTTAAATTAGAACCGATAGGTACGAATCTTATTGGGGCAAAAGGCCGCGTGGACTTAATAGGTAAAAACGGAACTATTCGGTTCGTTCTTGTTAATAAAAATTCATCAGGTCCAAAAATAAAAGTAAATATATGGATTGAAGGGGAAGAGCCTCCTAAACAAGAGGAGGTGTCTAAAATACTTGAATGGGAATGGAAAATATCGACCCCACCGCCAAGAATAAAATATATAGAATTTAATCAAGAAACATTTCTTAGCGCACTAATGGAGGTTGTCGGTGGCTAAAAAGGTTTCTTTTTCAAATGAAAAATTAGAGCTTGTCGAAATTGCAAATTATTATTCGGACTCAGAGCAGTCCTTTAAAATGTATTATTTGAACAATAACCACGCCTTGGAGGAGAGGTTTTTTGGTTATTCCAGAGAAGATTTGGCTAACGAGTTGAGATCAAGGATTGAAGAGCTAAATCACACATCTTCACTTACGCTTTTGGCAACTCTAGAAGCTGCGTTTAGAATAGATTACTTACAAAGAAATTACAAAAAGAAAAGAGACCCACTTTCGAGATCTTTTAGGAATTTGTTCAAAACAAAGAACTCAAAAGCTTCGCTGGAAGATGACATTCTGGAAGCGTGGAAAAGTAATGCGCACGGAACTTCTAAGATCATTGGTGATTTAAAAGGCGCGCTAAAATATCGACACTGGCTTGCGCATGGCAGATACTGGACCCCGAAGATGGGGCGACAGAATTATGACTATGCTACCGTATATGAATTGGTAGAAACTGTTCTAAACAGTTTTCCATTTGAGGGTGTAAATGCATAACAAGGCGCTTGTTCGGATGCAAACTACGCTACGCTTCGTTTGCACCGCACAGCTTGGTCGTTAGCTGAAGAAATGAAAAAAGATCGGTGGCACCAAGAGGTTATCGTTACACTCAAGCCCGTAGCGGTACTGTTCTCTGAATTAGCTTCAATGCTTAATCGTAGGGGTTACTCTACTGATGGAAGTGGTGAAGTATTTTTTTATGCGCGGAAAGACAACATAGAAAAGTGGCAAACTGACACACTAATCACAGTGAGTGCTTTTATAAATGATACAGAAGTGGACTACTACGAAGATGAAGCACAAGAAATAAGTAAAATTGAACTTGGATATTTGTTGCCTTGGCAGCCAATTAAGAATGCGAGTACCTTTATTGCAGAGGCATGGGGTTTGGCTGGTGAGCTGGGTGCGCATATTTCTATAGGTGATGAGTTAATTTCTAAAGAAGATCTGTCGGCCATCATCAATGAATATGCTGCCGATCTAGAACAAAGGCTTGAAGCTCCAGGTGGAGAGTTTCTCGCTCAAGCAATAGCACAGGATCTGCCAATATGAATAAATCAACTAACAATGCCATGCACTCTGACAGATTGTTTATTAACCCCCTTACATTCCGCTGAGACACGGAGAAATATTCGGAAATAAGCGTAACAACTGTTTGAGCGAAGCGAGTTTTGTTACGCGCTGAATATTTAGAGTATCGAAGGAAGCCGCAGGCCGGAATGTCGGGGCGTGTTTTTTGATTCGTTTTTTGCACGAGCAAAAAATGAATGATAGATTGATGAAATGTAGTTTGACCTAACGCCCAACATCAGCACATTACATTTTCCCCTTATCAGAATTAAGATTTGAGATTCTTCAAATCACTTCACTCGTTCAGAATGACACAATTATCCCACACCTGTAATTGTTCCATCTTTTTGCAACTCAATCTTTAAAGCAACCGGGGCTTTGGGTAATCCGGGCATACGCATGATGTTGCCGGTAAGAACCACCAGAAATCCGGCACCGGAGTTGATTTGGATGCCTCTGACGGTGACAAAAAAGTCTTTTGGGCGACCATGCAGTTTAGGGTCATCCGATAGGGAACTGGGAGCTTTTGCGATGCAAACGGGTAAATGTTCGAGTCCCAGTTTTTTAATTTGTAGTAAATCCTTTTCAGCATCTTTGGTGAAAGCAATGTCTTTTGCGCCATACATTTTTTGGCTGACTTTTTTAATTTTTTTGAAAACCGAATCGGTTTTATCATAAAGTGGTATGAATTTTCGTGAAGTATCAGCAACTTCAATTACGGCTTTTGCCAACTCGACAGAGCCGTTCCCGCCTTCGGTAAAATGTCTGGATTCAGCAAATCGAATGCCTTTGCTTTGAACGTGCTTTCTGACTAACTCGACCTCTGCATCAGAGTCACTGATAAAACGATTTAAAGCAACAACCATCGGTTTATTAAACTGTTGCACACTTTCAATATGTTTATCCAGATTTGACAAACCTTCGGACAAGCTCGTTAAGTCTTCGTTTTCCAGTTCTTCAGCATTTTTTCCGCCATGCAACTTTAATGCTCTGACAGTTGTGACCAATACAACGGCCGCCGGGTCAAGTCCTGCGGATTGACACTTGATGTCAAAGAATTTTTCGGCACCTAAATCAAAACCAAAACCCGCTTCGGTGATTGCCCAATCAGAATGATGCATTGCCATTTTAGTGGCAATCACACTATTGCAACCATGAGCAATATTGGCAAAAGGTCCACCATGAACAAATGCCGGACAACCTTCCAGCGATTGCACTAAATTCGGGTGAATTGCATCACTAAGCAATGCCATGAGTGAACCGGTAAACTCTAAATCCTTCAAATAAATAGGTTCTCCATCATGATTATATGCCAGAAGCGTTCTATCCAAACGATTTCTTAAGTCTTCCAAATCGTTGGATAAACATAATATCGCCATGATTTCAGAAGCAGCGGTGATATCAAATCCGCCTTCTCGTGGGACACCATGAGCTTTTCCTCCGAGTCCAACAACGATATTTCGCAAACTACGATCATTCATGTCCATCACCCGACGCCAAACAATGCGTCTGGGGTCGATGTTTAATAGATTACGATGATAAATATGATTATCAATCATTGCCGAAATCAGATTGTTAGCAGAAGTGATGGCATGAAAATCACCGGTAAAATGTAAATTGATTCGGCTATTAGGAACAATTTGTGCATATCCGCCACCGGTTGCACCACCTTTGATGCCCATACATGGTCCTAATGAAGGTTCCCGCAAAGCCAGACAAACTGATTCACCGAGTTTTTTCATTCCTTGTGCTAAACCGATGGAGGTAGTAGTTTTTCCTTCGCCGGCTTTGGTTGGCGTGGTCGCTGAAACCAGTATCAATTTCCCTGAGTTGTTTTGAGGTTTGTTTAAAGCATTAATATGAACCTTGGTGATTTCTGTTCCGTGAGGAATCATATCCGACTCACTAATCCCCATTGCTGTTGCAATTTCTTTTATGGGTTGAGTTGTCACACTTTTGGCAATTTCACTATTGGATAACATGGTTGATTTCTACTCTAACAAAGACATAGCATTCTAACATAATGCGAAGCATGGAAGTTGTCTGAAATCAAAAATTGAAACTTTTGTAATTCAGTTGATTACTGGATAAATTATATACAAAAGCTATAAAAACTCCTCAATTAGCGACTGAATCTGATTAAGATAACCCACTTTGGTAGAGTCCAGCCAAATGGCATCTTGTTCTTTTCGCAACCATGTCCATTGTCGTTTTGCAAGTTGTCGGGTCGCAACAATTCCTCTGAAAATCATTTCGTCGTAGTCAAATTCGCCATCCAGATATTGCCAAACCTGGCGATAACCGACACAACGCATGGATGGCATTTCGAGTTTGATTTTAGGATTCGCTTTCAGTTTTTCGACTTCTTCAATGAAACCATGTTGAACCATTTGTCGGAATCTTTGCTCGATCCGCTCGTGCAATAAGGCTCGATCTGGAGCTATGATAATTTTTAAGACTTGATAATCGAGTTCGTTCCCTTGATCCTCCTTGTGCAATTCAGTCATGGTTTTTCCGCTAATGTGAAAAACCTCAAGAGCTCGTTGAATGCGTTGCGGATCGGTCTTTTTGATACGGGCAGCCGATTCGGGATCAATTTTTTGCAACAGTTGGTGCATATATTCCCACCCATGAGTTTCAGCTTCATCTAATAACTTTTGTCGAATCCCCTCATCGGCATCGGGTAATTTTGACAAACCATGTTGCAAACTCCGGTAATACAACATCGTTCCACCAGCTAACAATGGAGTTTTATTTTTTGCAATCGACTGTTCCATCAAACCATAAGCATCCTTGCAGAAATTTGCCGTTGAATAGGATTCCCAGGGCTCAATAATATCAACCAAAGCATGAGGTGCTTTTTGTAATTCTTCGGTACTCGGCTTAGCAGTGCCGATGTCCATTTGTTTGTAAACCAGCGCTGAATCAACTGAAATAATGTCGCAATTGTATTTTTCATGCAGAAAAATCGCCGCTTCGGTTTTACCGGCTGCGGTTGGTCCCATTAAAAAAACAGATTTCTTCGTCATTGGTGTTATTGGTAAAATGGAGGTTCGTTCTCTGGTTGAATACTAAATCTTTTATAAGTCCATTGATATTGTTCAGGAGCTTTGTCCACTATTTTCTGAATATGTGCATTCATGTATGTCGCAGACTGTTCGATGTCGCCATAGATTTCATCGCTTGATTTTTCAAAATAAACATCAAAACCTTTTATGGTTCTTAACGCATAAACAAAAAACACCGGCACTTGGGTTTTCACCGCTAATTTCGGAAATAAGGTCATGGTGTAAGTCGGAATATTGTAGAAAGGCACAAAAATCCCTTGTCCGCTTTTAGGTCTTTGATCGGGCAAAATCGCAATGAATCCCTGATCTTTCAAATGCAAAAGAATTTTCTTCACGCCTTTGGGACTGGCTTCAATCTGTAAGGCTTCAGATTTACCTCTGGATTCAATTAATAGCTGTTCGATTTTTTCATCATCCGGCGCTTTGTACAAAAAAGCAAACTTCTCAAATCGTGCTAAAACCAAATTGACAACTTCCCAATTACCAAAATGCGGAGCTGCCAAAAGCAGACCTTTTCCTTGTTTCAAAGCACTTTGAAAGTCTTCCACTCCAAAAATGTTGTCAACCAAATCATCAACCGATTTGTTTTTATCCCAAATTCGGCCTAACTCCATAAAATTCATCAGAGTGGAATTGATGCAGGCTTTGGCGAGTTGTTTTTGTTGTGATTCTGATTTTTCCGGAAAGCATTTGCGAACATTGGTCAGAGTGATTTTTTTATTCTTTTTTGACAGTAACCAGAACAACCACCCCAAAACAGATGCGAATTTACGACCTGCTGAAAGAGATAGAACTCTTCCTAATGCTAATATAGCTTTAAATAAAAATACCTTCAAATTGGATTATAGGAATTGGAAACTGCCTAATGGTAAGGCATTCACATTTTTTTTGCAAAAAAAACCGCCGGAATCATCCGACGGTTAAAAGTCTGAACATCCGTATTCAAATCCATATTCCCCGAAAAAAATCCGTCTTTATGATAACTGCCATCCTTACGCTGTTACCTTTATTGCCTTATCCACGTATTCCTTTCAATAAGAACAATCTGAGAATCTCCCTTTTCTCCTCCACAATGCTCATTATCCGGATTTAACGTGAAGTGAATATAGGAAAAATACTTTTGGTTTGTAGGAAATTTCCTACAAGCTATAGGAAAAACTATTTTCAAATAATAAATAGGGACTCGATAAGATCTCTATAATATAATGTCGCTATGAAAGCATTAGTTCAAAGAGTCAAAGAAGCTAAAGTTGAAGTGAATGGTCAAACCGTGGGAGAAATCACTCAAGGAATTCTTTTGCTTTTAGGAGTGGAAAAGCAGGATTCAGAAGAAATCGCTGACAAATTACTGGAAAAAGTCTGTAATTACCGAATTTTTTCAGATGAAGATGACAAGATGAATCTTTCTTTAAAAGACATTGAGGGCGAACTACTTATCGTCTCACAATTCACTCTGGTTGCAAACACTCAAAAAGGCTTACGTCCCAGTTTTTCCAGTGGAGCTGATCCGGTTTCCGGGAAAAAACTCTATGACTATTTTGTAAACCAAGCTAGTCTGAAACTTCCCGGTAAAATTCAAACCGGACAATTTGCAGCGAATATGCAGGTTTCTTTGCAAAATGACGGGCCGGTTACTTTTAATCTTGAGGTTTAATATTTGAACGTAAAAGGAAAGACTTACGCAGTTGCGACCGGAAATTATTATACCAGCAAAGCCGCTGTGAGAATTCTGGCAAAAGGCGGGAATGCCTACGATGCCATTCTGGCAGCATTGTTTATGTCATTCGTGAGCGAACCATTATTATCCTCACCCGGCGGTGGTGGTTACTTACTGGCTCATCCGAATGGAGAAGAAGCGCAGATTTTTGATTTCTTCGCTCAAACTCCTAAAGACATTTCACCTCAAAATAAAGACTTTTTTCCGATTCACGGAGATTTCGGAGACGTTCAGCAAGAATTTCATATTGGTAAAGCATCTGCTGCTGTCCCCGGAATACCAGCCGGAATTTTTGCCATTCATAAAAAATACGGTACACTCCCTCTACAAGAGTTAGCTGAATTTGCAATTTCAACAGCGTATTCGGGTTATAAAATTGAACCACTTTACGCTGAAATTCTGAGAATTTTGCGACCGATAATTGAATCGACACCTGAGGCAACAGCTATTTTTGAAAATCAAAACCGTCAAATGTATAACGCCGGCGATACATTTACCAATCCCGACTTGGCTCTTTTTTTGAAAAATTTAACTAATCACTCTGAAGGTTGGTTTT
>JAGRJO010000005.1 GCA_020442725.1 Lysobacterales bacterium | reverse complement strand
ATTCTTGCCAAGCGACTTCATTCAGGTTAACAAAAGAATGAACGAAAAAATGATTGCGCAGGCATTATCATTATTGGAAATCTCTGAAAACGATGTGATTCTGGATTTATTCTGCGGTTTAGGCAACTTTACATTGCCGTTGGCAACAAAGGTGAAACAAGTGGTTGGTGTTGAAGGTGAAAAGTCTTTGGTTGAAAGAGCTGAGCACAACTCAAAAATTAACAATTTGCAAAATATCGAATTTCACGTTGCTGATTTGCGTTTAAATCATGAAAGTTCTGACTGGTTTCAAAAAGAATACACCAAAGTTCTGATTGACCCGCCTCGCAGTGGAGCCTTTGAAATACTGCCATTAATTGCACGAACCAAAGCAGACACATTGCTTTATGTTTCCTGCCATCCCGCAAGTCTGGCAAGAGACACGGATTATCTGGTGAATGAACTTGGTTTTAAACTCATCAGTGCCGGCGTGATGGACATGTTTCCCCACACCTCACATGTTGAATCCATGGCATTATTTAAAAGATAAGATATTGATAATTTCTTCAACTTTCATGATGTCGGCTCTGACCAAATGAGCCAACATCATTTATAATCGGTATTACAATGATTGTAGCAGTATTGAAAACTCATCATTCATAGCTGTTTTCAGAGACAATATTTTATATTATCAATTTTAATAGTCTTTAGCATTAATTCTTATACCTTCAAATGTATGGCCTCCAACATCTTCACCAAACAATCTAAATGCACCTATTCCACCAAGTTTCATTTTATAAACGGGTTTGATTTCAATATCTCCCAACAATCCTCTTGTGTCCAGAAACTCACATGATGGACCGACAACCTCATTACTTTCTTCAGTAACATAGCAATAAATAAAGCCAATATGGTGACTGTTTGGGAAAAAGTCATATCTACTGACAGAAAACCCAATATCAATAATACCATCTTGTGTGATATCACCAATATTTTTAGAAGATATTACTACCGCTTCTGAAAATATATTATATGGCTCTGGAGGAACATCTGGATGACTCTCATTGTATTGATAAACAAAAGTCCAAACTCCCTCTAGCTCTGGAATTAAATAGGATGTTTGTTCAGGAAAATCTCTGCTTTTTGTAACACCAAAGATAATTGGCACGATATTTTGCTCTTCACCACCATTGATACTGTACAGAGCATGATTTTTTTGTGTGAACTTGAGTGAAATTTGTCCCTCATAATTGGTTTGAGTGGGAAAAATATAATCATTATTGAAACTATTGCCATTCTCAAACTGCATCAAATCAGCATTGAGTGTCCACATGATATTGGGTTCATTAGAAGGTGATAAATCGTTTACAAATGTCCACCATCTGGACTTTCCATCATCATCGTATCCAAAAACCACGCCAAACAGTTTGCCATCCTGAACATCAAGAGTCATTCCGCTTCCTGATTGATCCGGATTATACCACATCCCATTATGAGGTTCGGTTCGTTTTGATAGAGACTCACAGTCCACACAAGGAGCCACAGGACCTTGTTGGGCGGATACAGATAAATAACAAAAAATGAGTAATAAAGCGAATATTAATTTTTTCATATCAATAACTCCTTGAGGTTTAGTATTGGTTTCCAGAAATCATGGAAACCAGAAAATATTGTCACAATTTTATTTTACAAATGATTGATGATAACATTGGGTTGCCAGTGCAAAATTACTTCATCCAAGTCTAACGAATAACACTAATTATTAAAAAATATTCCTGTATCCGAACTGATTTTTATCGCTTCAAAAGTATGACCATCCTGATCTTCTCCGAAAAGACGATAGGCACCCAATCCGCCAAGTTTCATTTTGAAAAGTGGTTTGTTGCTTGGATCATTTCCAAATAAACCATAATCTTTTCTAAACTCACAACCGGGACTTACAATTTCATCATCTGAAATAAGTTGGCATGTGATATCACCCCATAACAAATATTCAGGGTAAATTAAAGGATAAAAGTAATAAACCGGATAATGGGTTTCATTGATTCCATCCTGATTTGCATCAGCAATTATTTTATTTCCTATAACAATTGTTTCAGAAAAGTTATTAAAAGGCTGGTATGGAGCATATATTGGATTACCAATTTCAGGATTAAGCGTATATAACAAAGTCCAAACACCTTTTAATTCAGGAAACTGGAAAGATGTCTGTTCAGGAAAATCTCTGCTTTTTGTAACACCAAAGATAATTGGCACAATATTTTGCTCTTCTCCACCATTGATACTGTACAGAGCATGATTTTTTTGTGTGAACTTCAGTGAAATTTGTCCCTCATAATCTGTTTGAGTAGGAAAAACATAATCATTGTTAAAACTATTGCCATTCTCAAACTGCATCAAATCAGCATTGAGCGTCCACATGATATTGGGTTCATCAGAAGGTGATAAATCGTTAACAAATGTCCACCATCTGGACTTTCCATCATCATCGTACCCAAAAACCACTCCAAACAGTTTGCCATCCTGTATGTCAAGAGTCATTCCGCTTCCTGATTGATCCGGGTTATACCACATCCCATTATGAGGTTCGGTTCGTTTTGATAGAGACTCACAGTCCACACAAGGAGCTACAGGACCTTGTTGGGCGGATACAGATAAATAACAAAAAATGAGTAATAATGCGAATATTAATTTTTTCATATCAATAACTCCTTGAGGTTTAGTACTGGTTTCCACAATTCGTAGAAATCAATATTTTCGTAATGTTCAATTTAAAAACAACCATTTGTATATGTGGCAACGACTTGATTGCTATATGCGCTGCAACCTGCTGAGTTACAAGCTTTTGCCCTTAAATACTCAGTTCCAGCTACATTTATGAATGTTCCTGTTGCTGAACCACTATATACTAGTGCCGGAGAACCAAATGATGAACTTGAGGATGAATAGAGTTTATATTGTGTTGCGCTCGATTGCGCTGTCCAGTGAATTGTATTCATACCATAGCAAGCTCCGCTTTGCGATGAGATTGGATTGGGCGCTGAAGGTACAGTCAAAGCATTCCCTCTCCATCCCGAAACTATTGGCATTGTATTATTTAATGATTGTTTCATATTTCTATTGGAAGCACCGGTAGCAATCCCATTGTAATACTTACTCGGATTTGAGAAATAATCTATTCTTTCACAGGGTGAATATGGACCATTAAAGACACAGTCATCAGAGCCTGTTCCATAAGCACCCATAATGGTTTGCCAACTATTATCCGGGTTTTGGTGATCAAAATAAATTAGGCCTCTGGAATATGAGTAAACACCCGGATATCCCCCTGCAACAGCATGAGCACCACCAAATATATGCCCAATCTCATGCAATGCTGTCAAATCTCCCAAAGCATAAGAGTCTGCGACTACTGCAAATGGATATTGTGATAAATAGCCATAAGCTAAGCCACCTACTCTACCACTAAATCCAGCTTGACATTGCTGACCTGTATTTGATCTAACAATTAAGACTGCAATATCAGCTCCATAAGTAACTATATCTTGTTGTATATTAGAAAATTCGCTTAATGAGTAACCCATTTTATTCAAAATATCATATTTACATTGTCCTGAAAAAGTGGAGTTTATAATTTTCATACCGGCAGATGATATAGAGTTATTGGAAGCGACTCCGCTACGAAAAAGTGCCGCATTCATTTCAGATACAATTGTGCTAACATAAGCACTCGGCCAATAGACATCACTGGAGAAGTAGAACAATACTTTTACATAACCTGTACCGTTAGCCCATTTTTCAACATAATTAACAGCTTTTTTTTCAATACCTTCTTCACCAATAACATCTTCGCTAGTATCCTTATTCATCAACCTCTTTTCCAATTTGGCAATGGAGTGTTTATTGCCGGGACCTTCCAGTGGTGCGATGATATAAATAAATTTGCCATAATTGATCTTGCCCATAACATTATCACCATCAACAGAGATTGTGAAGAAATTCCCGGTATCACCTTCTACATGCCCTGTATAAGTGACAACATCCTCTCCTTCTATCAGATTCTGAACATTCTCAAAATTGAGAAATAATGGTTGGTTGCTGTCAGGAACTTTGATGGGTATTTGTTGACCTGACATTTGTGTGTTTGGGGCTTCATAGAATTTGCCATTCTCTCCTTTGAAAACACTTAAGGCACGTTTATTAAAACGAATATAACTGGCATTGATTAAGGCATTCTCATGTCCTAAACCAGCCTTGAAGATATGTTCATTCGTCATTGGTTGCGGATTGAGACTTACAAAATCCGGTCGATTTTCAATAGCATGGTAATTAACTGCGTGAGAAACTGATGCAAATATCAGGCACGCTAAAATGTATGTATGTATGTATGTATGTATGTATTTTTTCATAGGTATTTCCTCTGTCAATAATTTAAAAAATATAAGTCCTTATCTCACCGAACTGAGTTTAGTGGTTTGGTCAAAACACAATTTCAGCAAGATTCCAAAATCTTAGCACAAAATATGTTAGATTTTTGTGAATTAATACAGAGAATCATATTATTTAATAATTAGTTTTTCAAACTTCGACTATGTAAATTGAAAAGCAGATAAATACGCTTTATTAAATAGCACATTCAGCTAAACTTCATTGGAGCATGTTATAATTATCGCTACTTGTATTGTTACAATCTTAAATGAAATTACTGGCACTCATACTCGCTTATTTAATCAGTCACACCATCAAAAAACCGGATAAACTGCGCGATTTTACCTGGTACAAAAACTGGGCAAGGTGGTTTGAAAAATCTAGCGGAATTAAAAGCCCTGAATTAAATGTAATTCTTACAGTTGCAATTCCGGTAACGGTAATTTACTTCATACTTTCGCTTCTTTTTGGTTCTGTTTTGGGTGTGTTATTGGTTTCAGTTTTGATTCTTTTTTATGTCATTGGACCACATAGTCTCAAAGAAGATGCCGAAAGCGGAGAAATTCACAAAAGACTGGGATTGAGAAAAAACACCAAAGTCTCAACTTTAATTAAAACCATGACTGAAGTTTCCATGCATCGTTGGTTTGGAGTTTTTTTCTGGTATGTTGTTTTAGGAGTTGCCGGTGCTTTAATTTATCGTTTAAGCGAGCGACTCGATTTTTATACTGAAAATGATAATGAATTGAAAAGTACGACAACGCGTCTGATGAAAGTGCTCAACTTCCCGGCAGCATGGATGATGGTTATTTCTCTGGCAATCGCCAGTGATTTTGAAAGAATTTTCAAAAAATGCAAACCTTATATGAGCTTTGAAAATATCAAATCCATGGATGACAGTTTTTTGTATGAGGCAACAGATTTCGCGGTTGAAATTTGCGAAATTGAACCTGACGAACAAAAAAATGTCGAATTGGTGACATTAAGCGTTTTGAAAAGAATGCTGGTGGTTTGGCTTGTGGTAGTATCTATTCAAGTTATTTTAGCAATTTAAAATTTAAGGTTTATTGAAATGCATAATGTGAAGTTTGTCCTCTTGGTTTTATCCTTGTTTTTGTTTTTTTCTGATGCCTCAGCAAAGAAAAAAATGTACAAATGGGTGGATGAAAACGGTCGTGTTACATACAGTGACAAAGTTCCACCAGAGCAAATTGATAAAGAACATAAGGAGCTAAACGAACACGGAATTGTTGTTGAAAAAGTTGTCGATAAAGAAGTCGAAAATCAACTCGCCGAGCAAAAAAGACAGCAAGAAGCGGAAGAAAAATTAGCTGCTGAAGAAGAAGTCAAGCGTCAAAACATCCTGAAGGCTTATACCAGTGAAAAAGAAATTGAAAGATTGAAAGAAGAAAGACTCTTTGCACTGAAAAAAAATATCGAATCCGCTCAACAAAACCTTGAGTTTCAAAAAAACAGCCGTGAGCAATTGGTCTCAATGGCAGCTGACTCAGAACGCAAAGGTCAACCGGTTTCAGATTCATTACAATCAAGAATTAAAGCCGTTGATGAAAAGATTTCTTATCAAATCGAATTTATTGAAACCAAAAAAGCGGAAGTGAGTACCGTTGAGGAGAAATTCGAAGAAGATTTAAAAATGTATAACGAAGCGAAATATGGTAAATAACCAACCATTTTAGCGACAATCACGACAAATTATCCGGTATATATGCCTTTGAGCCGGACTAATTACTGGATTATTATTTTATCATTGCATAAAATACCACACGAAATTTATATTTACACCAAGGGGTACAAAACAAGATGAGCGATAAAGAGCAACGCGTTAAAGAAATTATTGTTGAGCAACTGGATCTGGATGTTGATGCATCTGAGTTGAATAACAGTGCTTCATTTGTTGATGATTTAGGTGCTGACTCACTGGATACTGTTGAGTTGGTTATGGCTTTGGAAGAAGAATTTGATTGTGAAATTCCTGAGTCTGATGCAGACAAAATCACAACCGTTCAAGGTGCTATTGACTATGTAGTAGCTAACGCCTAATCTTCAGGGCTGATTACTGAACTTTAGATAAAGCTGCGTCATGTTACGTGGCTTTTTTAATTTAATAGGGGAACGATTTTATGAAACAAAGAAGAGTTGTAGTAACAGGTTTGGGGATTGTATCACCTGTTGGAAACTCCATTGATACAGCCTGGAAGAACATAGTAGCGGGCAATAGTGGTATTGACCAGCTCACTCACTTTGATACAACCGATTTTGCTTGCACCATTGCAGGGGAAATCAGAGATTTGGATATTGACAAATATATCAACAAAAAGGAATCCCGCAAAATGGATCCTTTTATGCATTATGGAATTGCAGCCGGAGTTGATGCTATCGCTGATTCCGGTTTAGAAATTAATGACGACAATGCTGAAAGAGTCGGTATTTATATCGGTGCCGGTATTGGTGGTATTTATGGTATTCAGAAAACCACAGAGACATGGCTGGAAAAAGGGGCACGAAGAATCTCACCGTTCTTTGTTCCCAGCACCATTATCAATATGGCCGGTGGTCATCTTTCGATTATGTATGGAATCAAGGGACCGAGTTTTTCAGCAGTAACCGCTTGTTCGACAGCAACACATAATATTGGCTTAGCTATGCGTTCCATCATTTATGGTGAAGCCGATGCCATCGTGTGTGGTGGTTGTGAGTATGCGACAACACCTTTAGCAATTGGAGGATTTGCCTCTGCAAAAGCATTGTCCACACGAAATGACGACCCTAAACGAGCCTCCAGACCTTGGGATCAGGATCGTGATGGTTTCGTATTGGGTGACGGTGCGGGCGTTCTGGTGCTCGAAGAGTATGAACATGCAAAAGCTCGTGGAGCTAAGATTTATGCTGAAATCATTGGGTTTGGCATGAGTTCGGATGCTTACCACATGACATCACCATCACCGGCGGGAGAAGGAGCGGCGAGATGCATAGTTAATGCGATGAAGGATGCTAAAATCAACCCGGAACAAATTGATTACATCAACGCACACGGAACTTCCACACCTCTGGGCGACAGAGGAGAGACCGATGCAATCAAGACTGCTCTGGGAGATTATGCTTATAAAACGGCTGTTGGTTCAACTAAATCCATGACCGGACATTTGCTGGGTGCAGCCGGTGGTGTTGAAGCGATATTCAGCGTGCTTTCCATTCGTGATCAGGTGTTACCGGGAACCATCAACTTGGATAACCCGGGTGAAGGATGTGACTTAGATTACATTGCAAATGACTCACGAGATGCAGAAGTTAATATTGTCATGTCAAATTCATTTGGGTTTGGCGGAACCAATGCAACCGTTGTGTTTCAAAAAGTATAATCACAAAATTCGTGAAAAAACAATTTCGAGCCAAGCTGGAAACAGTTCCTGATTTACAAGCTCTGGCTCGAAGTTTCCCTAAGAAATTCCCGGCATTACTCAATAGCCATATTGTTAACGAAATCACCGGTCGTTACAGCATTCTTTTTAAAAAATCAAAGGACATTCGCTTTGCCTATTCACAAGGGCAACTCAATCGGTTATTTAAGAAGTTTGATAAGAAAATACCCAAATCTAAGAAAGATTTTCCCTTACCGTTTTATTCCGGTTGGTTTCTTTATCTAAGTTACTCTGCAATCAAAGCGTGGGAAACCAAGTTACAAAATGTCAAACATGATGAAAGACAACCACTGGCTTTAGCTTTTCGCAGTCATTCGTCCATTGTTATCGACCATATTAAAAATCAGGCTTGGATTGTTGCTGACTCCAAAAAAAGACTCGGCAAACTGAAGAAGATACTATTGAAGCAAAAAACAATTCCGGTATCCGAAAATTCACAATTGAAATTACAAAATGATGACGTAGAACTCTACAAAAATAATGTGAGAAAAGTGATTGATTACATCAAAAAAGGCGATGTCTATCAGGTTAATCTGGCTCGAAAGTGGAATATTGAATCTAAAGAAAAAATTGATGTATTTTCGCTCTACCAATCGTTGTCAAAACACAATCCGGCACCATTTGCAGGCCTTTTACAAACAGAAAATTTTTCGGTCATCAGTTCGTCACCAGAGCGACTCATAAAAGTCGAAAATCAAGTTATTGAAACACGCCCGATTGCAGGAACCCGGCCTCGTGGAACTGATTTGGAACATGACAAACTATTAGTTCAAGAACTCATCAATCATCCCAAAGAACAAGCAGAACATATTATGCTTATTGATTTGGAACGGAATGATTTGGGAAGAGTTAGCCGCCCCGGAACGGTTAAAGTCAATGAGTTTATGACGATTGAGTCTTATGAAAAAGTTCATCACATCGTATCGAATGTAATTGGGAAGCTGAAAAAGAACACCACCTATTATGATGCTATCAAATCCACTTTTCCGGGTGGTACTATCACCGGCTGTCCCAAAATTCATTGCATGGAAATCATCGACGAACTTGAGGATTATCCACGCGGAGCTTATACCGGCTCGTTCGGATACATTACCGATGATGGCAGAATGGATTTAAACATACTGATTCGCACTTTTACATTAACAAACAACGAACTCACTCTTCATGCCGGAGCCGGAATTGTTTACGACTCCATTGCCGAGAATGAAGCCGAAGAGTCAATGCACAAGGCCAGAGCATTGATTAAGAGTTTGCAATAAAAAAAGCCTGCTGAAACTCAACAGGCTTTCTTCAACTTAGGTTTTATCGGCTTAGAATCTAAAATAGAAGTTTATTCCGTAATCCCCATCGCCATATCTCCAGCCACCGTCGTATGGGTAGTTTGAGTAATAATCATAGTAATAAGACTGTGGATGAACAGTGACACACCACATTCCATCATGCCAATGTCCGTACCCATACCCGGGACGGCTAAAGTAATATCCTAAACCTCTTAATGGACGATACTGATAACGGCTTTGATAATAAGGGCGATAATTATTGTAATGACGGTAATTTCTGTAGCGGTTATTGTCATATCTTCTGTAGTCATGATAACCGTAATTTCTTCTGTGATTATTGCCATAGTCATGATGACCATAATCTCTTCTGCTATCATGTCGATAGTTATTGTGTCTGTTATTATATCCGTAATTTTGGTGATTATTGCCGTATGAGTGTCGGCTCTCAGAATAGCCCCGATGCTTTCCACCAACGCTGTGCTTGCTCTGAGGCTTTCCTGAAAAAGAACCGTGTTTTGCATGTCCTTTGTCAGCAACAGCCAAAGTACTCAATGCTAAAGCAGATACGAAAGTTAAAATGTATTTAAAATGTCTCATAGTCGTTCTCCTGAAAAGATTACGACTCTAGTTTATGAAAATATTCCTGAATTTATCCTGAATCAAAAAAAGCTGTTTATTTTAGGTTCAGGTTAGTATTTTAGATATGTTTCAATTCAATTGGAATTAACTGTTTGTGGTTTTAGGTTTTTCAGCTGGTTTAGCTTTCATTTTATGGTTGATTTCATCCAGAACGACATCTAACTTATTCAATATTTTTGATTTAGTCTGTTCATCAATATATTTCGATTCCAAAGTGGTCTGAGCCCGTTTTAACAAATCATCCAGTTTCTTTTCCTGTACATCAATTGGCGACATTATGTCCTTGTCAGCATCATCAAACAGCCCAATCCATTTTTCAGAAACTTTGCCATAACTCAGCAAACGATACATATATCTTCCTGGTTGCTTTTGGTGCTTGATTAACCCAAAAACTGTTGCAAAAAACACGGCGGGCATTAATAACAAATCCCTAAAACCATCAACAATCAGTTTTAATTGCAGTACAAAAGTATCACGAATCACTTCCGAACGAGAGTGAGTTTTAGCGACTTTTTTTGACATGGAAGTATGTTAGAAAATTAGAAGATTCAATTCTAATCAATTTGAAGAGAATTTAAAATAGGCTGTTAGTCATTTATTTTTTGTTCTGCACTATCTTTGACAGGTCTCTTTTTCAGCTTTCTTTGTAATGTTCGACGATGCATATTCAACTGCTCAGCTGCTTTTGAGATGTTTCCGTCATTTTCCGATAAGACTTTTTGCAAATGTTCCCACTCCAATCGTTTCACCGGTAATGGTTTTTCCGGAATTGGAATATCAGTATCCGCTTCTTCAATATTTAAAGCTGCCAAAATACTGTCAACGTCGGTCGGCTTGGTTAAATAGTGTTTCACACCCAACTTAATGGATTCCACGGCGGTTGCTATGCTGGCATAGCCGGTTAATATCACAATTGAAACTTCCGGAAATTCAGCCAATAAGAACTCGCAAACTTTGAGTCCCGAATCCTCACCAATCCGCAAGTCCACAACTGCTTTATCAGGATAAAACTTCTTGGTTATTTGTTCGGTTTGTGAAAAATTATTTGCCGTTTCAACAATAAATCCTCTGTTTCGCAAAGCCCCTGCCAGAACTTCACAAAATATCTCATCATCGTCAATAACTAGGATTCTTTCTTTCATGTTTGCAATATCGGCAATGAAATAACAATTTGAGTACCGGATGAATCCACATCTTTTACATTAATACTTCCGGAAAATCTTTGAATGGTTGCGTGAGCCAAAAACAGCCCCAAGCCCATGCCAAACTCTTTATCCGAATCTATCGGCTTGCCAAATTCTTCATCGAGACCTTTTCCATTATCTGTAATTATAAAATTTAACTCATCGGATGAAATCTCACTCTTAAGAACAACTTTTGTGGACTCTGCCTGAAAGGAATTATTGATAATATTTACCAAAGCCTGAACCAAAGTTTTATCTGAAATCATCTGTTGTTGATTGGTGAACTCACAAACTTTCGTTTCCAGTTGAACTGATTCTGGTGGATGAATAGAGTTCAGAACTTTTTCAATGAACTTCCCAACAGTCAACTTCTTGCCTTTAATAGCTTGTGTCGTTCCTGTTGAGGCTGTAATTTGTGTCAGAGAATCTTTACATCTGTAAACTTGAGATTCCACAATTTGTAATTGTTTATGAAAATCAACAAGTTGCGGATTCTTCAACATCTCTTTAATGATGATGTTTATGGTTGCCAGAGGTGTTCCCAACTCATGTGCGGAACCAGTTGCTAAAGTCGCCAAAGCCAGTATTTTATCATTTTTCGCCTGATTGAGACTCGCCTGCATCAGCTGGGAATCTTTTCTGCGAATATTATTTACTAGACCAATAATCACCCAAGATAACAACAAAGCAATGACAATAAAGCCAAGCCACATACCAATCAAATGCTGGCTAAAACTGGTTTGGTGATGGTTGTGATGCATACTTGCTTCCATACTTACAGGCTGAAAGAATTTAATCAGTAAAGTGTAGGATATAACAGCAGAAAGTGTCAGCAACCATGTGTGTTTTGAGCGTAACGTGGTAGCTGAAAATATGATTGGAATGAGCAAAAACCAAGTAAAAGGATTGCTCGAACCGCCGGTTAAATAAAAGAACAAGGACAGCTCAACAATATCAATCAAAAGCTGAAAAAAGAATATCCAGTCATTACTGTTTTTTCTTGTCAGCCAGAACAGTATATTTATCAAAAAATACATGCCGCTAAGAGTCAAAACTGAACTCGGATAAATGATGTTCCAGATGTTTCTGGTAGTAAACCAAACGACAATCTGACCGACTATCAGAAAATTTCTAAGCCAAAATGCAGTAACATGACGTGAAAAATGATTCATTTGGGAATTTTAAACCACTTTGAGTATTTTTGTTACCTCAACGTCTTTGGTGCGACAATTTGTCGCATTTACCAATCCTGCCTGAACAAGTATCATGTCGCCCGAATTCGAATAAAAAATACTGAGAACATGAATAAAACCATATTGTCGTTACTTCTAACTTCATCATCACTTGCTTTCACACAAACCTTAACTGACAAAGAAGAGTTAGATAATATCGAAGTTATCGGACATGAAAACAACCAACAGAATATTGTCAAATTACTTCCGGAAAATGCTCAAAGCATCATCGACACGCCTGAAGTTCTGAAAAAAATTCCCGGAGCGAATGTCAATAGAAATGGTCCTCTATCCGGCATCGCCCAATATCGCGGTTTATTCGGTAACCGCGTCAATGTTCAAATTGATAACATCACCATGCAAGAATCTTGCTCAAACTCAATGGATACTGCAATGAGCCATATTCCCGCTTCGATGGTTGATGCGGTGGTTTTAAAACGTGGAATTTCTCCGGTTAGTTCCGCTATCGAATCCATCGGAGGAAGTATTAGCGTTATCGCCAAAGAAAATATCAATCAGTCAGAAGCATTTCAATTGCATGGTGATGTCAGTTCAGGGTTTTCAACGGTTAACTCTGGCAAAAAAACATCAGTCCTTTTATCAGGCACATCTGAATTCCATAATATCTATCTCGGTTTTGATAGTGAAAGCGGTGACAGTTTTAAATTTCCGAACGGTAAAAATTACAGTACAGAATATAACCGCGATTTCTATATGTTTGGCTACAACTTCAAATCTGATAATCAGGAACTCAAACTAAAACTCAACTATAACGATACCGGCAATACAGGAACGCCTTCATTACCAATGGACATTGTTTATGCTGAAGGTGGCGTAATTAGTTTGGAACATGCGTTAAGAGTTAATGATAGTTTATCTCTGAATTCGCAGTTCTCTCATCAAAATACCGACCATTTGATGAACAATTATTTGTTTCGCTCCACTACAGATAAAAAAGACTCACTCACTCAAGTGAACAACAATAGCTACTCACTAACAGCAAATTCCAATCAAGCTTTTGGGAATTTGACATTTGGACTTGAGGGAGATTTCACAGCTCATCAAGCTACAATTACAAATCCTGATAATCCTATGTTTAGTATTACCAATTTTGATACACGGAAATACAGGCACAGCGCATTTGCTGAACTTGAAAAGAAACTATCCGAAAAAATTCAAATGACAACCGGCTTGAGATACACTTTTGTGGATATGAGTGCTGCTGATGTGTATTCTTCCGTTTCCATGATGCAAAACTCTATGGGCAATTTGCATAGAGCCTTACAAGACAGATTCAATAATTTAGATAGAAATATCAACGATAACAATCTGGATTTAGCCATCACTTTTGAGCAAAAGATTAATGATGACCTCTCTTTAGAATATGGTTTCGCGCGAAAAACTCGTTCTCCAAGTTATCAGGAACGCTATTTGTGGTTGCCTTTAGAAGCCACAGCAGGAATGGCAGATGGTTTGCAATATTTCGGAAATTTAAACCTCAAACCCGAGAAAGCCAACCAACTTGAGCTGGGTTTAAACTTCAGCAATGACAAACTGAGTTTCTCGCCACATGTTTTTTATCATGATATCAGCGACTACATTCAAGGAACACCGACAACCAGCTCACCGACTCCACCAAATACTTTGACATTCAACAATGTGAATGCGGAACTTTACGGTGCAGATATGGAGTTCAGTTACAAATTCAACTCCAGTCTCACTTTGAATAACGTCACATCCTATGTTCGCGGAAAACGCAAAGATATTGACGATAACCTTTATCGAATTGCACCTTTGAACACCCGAATTGAGCTGGTTTATGCCAATTCCAACTGGAGTCTATCTTCTGAGATTGTCGCTTATCAGTCTCAGGAAAATATTTCATCAACTAATAAGGAAAAAACAACTCCCGGTTATGGTTTGCTGAATTTAGCATCGAATATTAAACTCACTGATTCCGCAAATATCGCTTTTGGCATGAATAATGTTTTTAATAAACAATATTACAACCACCTGAATGGTTATAACCGCAACAATCTGAATACAGATGTCGGTTTTGATGCTTCAAATTTACAAGCCTACAGATTACCGGGAGAAGGCAGAAATATTTATTTCAATCTCTATCTGCATTGGTAACCCTCGCCCTATTCTTTTCAATGCAGATATTTACTGAGAGAGCTTCGCGGAAGCTCTCTTTTTTTAATGCTTATTCAAACCCATCTTCAAAAATAATATCACTGGCATAAGTTTCATCGGCTCCGACATCATAAGGATCACCACTAATTGTTGGGTCATCCCAGCCACGATTCTCAAAGTCCATATCTTTACCAAACAATAAATCAGATGCATCACACAAGTCTCTAACAGGAGAAGTTGCTGCAATATGATAATCTCTACTCGCCGGATTAACAAACTGAGGATCAAATGTTCCTGATGGGTTTAATGGAGGTGTAACAAAAGATGCTATCTCGTGTGCAATTAAACAACGAACATCGGTACTTCCTTGAAAGGTTGAATTTATGACAGTTCCCGAACTGCTATCATGAACAATTGAGTTTTGCATTTTCAACTGCGAACCATTTGCACTATGTATCTGAAACACAGCTATTTCTGCGTTGTTATCGGCAAATGTGCTTTCATAAACCTTTATGACAGCTCCTAATATAGCGCTAATGACATAGTTATCCAGATAACCTCCATTTCCATTATTACCATTGTGGTTAAATACGCTATTATCAATTTGTACACCTGCAACATGTCCCGGTGTAACACCATCCGGAGTCCTCGCAGAAATCGCCGTTCCCGTCGCGGCTCTGTTATCTTCAAAAAAAGCATTGCTGATTTGCACATTGACACTAGATGCCACATTGGAGCTTTCTGTATAAATCGCTCCTCCGCTTCCTCCTTGTGTGCGATTTGCAGAAAAGAAATTACATCTTTCCTCGTTCCAGCATTCCTTGTTCGATCTCCTAACGAACAAATAGGATTTATCGAATAAAGCTATTGCTCCTCCCTGTACATTAGCCGTATTATTATAAATCCATCCATCCAGGATTTCCATATAAGTGTCTGTTCCTCCCAGATAGACAGCTCCTCCAACATTAGCAGTATTCTGTGTTAGACTGACGGGGAGAGAATCAGGATCACCATTACATGTTGCTCCTATACATTGGTTTCCATTTAAAGAAATATACGAACCACCTGTCGCATAGATTCCGCCGCCATTATTATCAGCTGTGTTTGAATCGATTCCCCAAACCGCCGGGATGGAAGATGATCCGGAATAGAAATTAATTACACAGCCATTACTATAAATGCCTCCTCCATTTCCACCGAGTGCACCGGATGCAATAGCATGATTGAATCTGACAGAAGAGTAATTGGAAATATTCATGTTCAAAGAAGTTCCTGCTCCGGATGTCACACAATATATTCCACCTCCTGAAAACCCTGCTAAAGCGTCATTGCTATAAAAACTTGAGTTTTCAATATCTACTTGTGTGTGAAATGAAGACGATTGATTGATGATAGCCAACCCTCCGCCACCGACAGCTGATGAGTTATTCTGAATTGAGACATTCTTAATTGTTAGTGAGCCATTAACATGACTCGCATACAAGCCGCCACCGGGTTCTAAATCAGAATATCCATTCTCAATGACAAGATTTTCGAATACAAAATCTCTTGGAGATGAAATCGATCCGTTTATCCATATTACCGGATTATCACTGGACACCAACCCCTGAATTGTTGCTCTCAAATGATTATCACTGATATTGGCATTGGCATTGGCACAACTTGTAAAGCCTCCGCGCATAGAGATTCCAGAAAAAAGAACCAGATTTTCATCATATGTGTTGCTAACAATCCTGACTTCTGTAGCTCCTCCAAGATTATTCAATGCAGTTGTTATATTTGAAAAATCACAACCACTTGCTGT
This sequence comes from Lysobacterales bacterium, assembly GCA_020442725.1. Taxonomy (GTDB): domain Bacteria; phylum Pseudomonadota; class Gammaproteobacteria; order Xanthomonadales; family Marinicellaceae; genus NORP309. The sequence continues at coordinate 16,769 of JAGRJO010000005.1, read as the reverse complement.
TGAACCTACAGTTACAAAACCAGCTCCATTAACAACTTCAGTTTCTGCGTAAGCTAAATTTCCTAATAATAAAATAATCAAATATATTTTTTTCACACTCCACTCCAATTTTTTAGCGACATCATTCTAAACAAAATTGAATCGTATCACATACTAATCAACCTGTTTTTTGACATTAATCATTTTCTGGCGGATAGCTTTCAGATAATTTTGAAGTTGTGAATCTGCTTTTTGTATTTTTTTGGGAGATTTTGAAAATCTGAGTTTGATATATAAACTGATGAATTTATCAATTTCATCTTTCAGCTGAGGATATTGTTTTTTTATCAATTCGGAATACTCAATCACTCCTTGATAATTGAGTTTCGTTAAGCCGTCTTTGGCAAATAATTTTATGAATTGATTGAGAACTTTATCATATTGACTCAGTTTTTGTTTGGGTCGTGTCAAATATAAAAACAGCATAACCAAAACAGTTGTAGCCAGCATGATGCTTCCTAATACAATCACAATCGCTTTAGCATCTTGTTTCTCGAATCCAATAATTTGAAATAATGCTTTTTGTTTCAAAGCATTATATTCCCGAATCCACTTATTCCATTTGTGGCGCACACGATCATACTTTTCACCTAGTTTTCTATACCACTCTGTATCATGCCAACTGCGGGAGTTTTCAGAGATTAATGCTTGCGAACCTCGCTCCACTCTCAAAGGTGAAACTGCCGCCGTTGGATCAACTCTCATCCAGCCTTTTCCGTGAATCCAGACCTCAGACCAGGCATGAGCATCAGACTGTTTGACTTGTAAATATTCTTCGTTTACAGTTCCGCCTTGATAACCGGTGACAATTCGGGCAGGTACACCGGCTGCACGCATCATATAAGTGAAAGCCGATGCATAATGCTCACAGAAACCACTTTTGGTTTCAAACAAAAACTGATCAACGGTATCTCCCTGTAATAACGGCGGAGTGTAACTGTAATAAAATTCATCTTCAGCAAACCATTGAAGTATTTTTTGAATCAACTCAAGAGGTGATTTTGTGGATGATTTCCACGTTTGAACCAGTTGTTGGGTTTTGGAGTTGTAACCGGTTGGCAAATCTAATAATCTTTCAAAATCCGCTCTTGATAATGTTTCATAGGAATTAAATGGCTGTATCACAGAACTGGCTTGATAATGTCGCAATTGATTGATATCGAGTTCGGTCATTAGTTGTGAATCTGCTTTCAAGTCCGCTTTTGAGGGAAAATCGACAATATAATCCAAAGCAAAAAGATATTTTTGACCGGTTGGTTCCAGTTCGACTTCATAATGAACGATTGGAAGGTCGTTTGGTTTTTTCAAATCTCTTTTAACAGAACTTACCTTTTTATTTCGGCTCCAGGTCATTCCATCAAAATCCCACAGCACCGGTCCTCGCCAGTATAACTGCGACATTTCAGGAATTTCGCTATCAAATACAACCCTGAAAGCTGTTGAATCATCACTAAACAATTGAGAAATACTACCCGGTGACATTTCTTCACTAATGCCTGTTTTACCGCTTCCAAAAAAGTCAGGAGAACCCCAAATCGGACTGCCCAACCGAGGAAAGAATAGAAAAAACAATGCCGCCAAAGGTATTCCTGCCAGCATTAAACTACCGGTTTGTTTAATCTCTGATTTGAGGAAGTATTTGCCATCATCATTATGTTGTAAAACAAATAATGTGTGGGTTATCACCAGAACCGAAGCAAGCAAATAGAGAATCAGCAAAATATCCTGGCTATAGAAAAAACGCGTCAGAATCACAAAGTAACAAAGAGTCACCACCATCCAGGCATCACGTTTTCGCCAGGTTTCGAGGACTTTTAAGACCGTCATAACAGCTAAAATCGTGACACTTAGCTCCCGATTCAGACCGATTCCATGCACATAAACAATGACCAATGTCAGAAACACCGTCATAAAAGCAACGACAAAACCGGGCAATGGACGAACCCTTCTTCGTACTGTTAACCAACGAATGGTTACAGCCATCAATAACAAAATCGGAAACCAGATTGGAAGCCGCGGAATATGAGGTAACGTGGAAATAACAACCGACAACAATATCCAGAATATCTGTTTGGAACTCAAACTGTAAATTTCTGCTTTAGTCAGTTTCATTTTCCAGTCCAAATAATGCCAACGCTTTTAAGCATTTCAGATAATGTTCATTAGAATATCCAAAGCCAGAGTCAAACCCCGGTAATTTCAAGCAATAATCCAATTGCAATTTTTGAGCCTTCAAAACCCAAGCTGTCAATCGGGAAAGTTTCATTTCCATATCTGACAATGGAACAGTTGAATAGTCCAATAGCAATTTATCGCCCTGATGTTGCTGAAACTCACGACTAATTAACTCTCCGGTTTGAGCCGTTCTTTTCCATGCAATCAACCGCAAAGAATCTCCTGACTGAAAAGGTTTTAAGCCATGAAAATCATCACCGTGAGTTATTTTGGAGGCATCTCCTTCATCTCCGGCATTTTGTGGAAGCGGTGGAGGATTCACCTCCGGAATTGGATAAACCAAACATTTCTCACCAATATTCACCCAAACCCAGGCGTAAAAAATTCCAAACGGAAAAGAGCTGTAAATTTTAACCTTATCACATTGCAACCACCCTCGTTTCTGTGATCTCAGCCGGTGTTTAATACTACTGAGTTGATCAGGTATCACCTCCAACACGCTATTTTCATAGCTCTTATTCTTTGTGCCAATATCAAATTTTGTTTCAGTTGTTTTTAAGTGTAATTTAAATATTGCTACTTCACCGGCAAAAACCGGCTGAGCCTCAACATGATGAATTGTCAAACTCTTCAAATTTAAAAAAGTTCTGTAAAGTGCAACCTGAGCAATTCCAAACAGCAAGAATGTCATCATTAAACCCAGATTATTATTAAAATTCAGACTGGCAATCAGCATCAAAAAAGTAACAAATCCAAAGAATATTCCGGGCTTTGTCGGTAATACAAAAATTCTTCTCCAATTTAAGTTCAGAGGCAAAGTTTCGGGACTTTTATGCAAAACCAGATTCGGAGCAAATTTGGCAAATAGCCGGTCTTTAAATGACTCTGAATTACGGGATTTTTGTTTCATGCAGAATTTCCGATAAGATATTCTTCACTTTTTTCTGAACTGAACGACTTCTCATCCTATGCTGAGCGACCGGCGTGAAGGCATTTTTCACATCCTCTGGAATCACAAAATCACGACCATCGATAAAAGCGATTGCCTGAGACAATCGAAACATTGCCAGCCCGGCTCTTGGTGACAAACCATCAACCAAAAGACTGTGGCTTCGAGTTTTGGCAACCAATTGTTGAAGATAATCTTTAACTTCATCTCCGGCATAAAGCGACTCAATATGTTCCTGGACCTGGAGAAGATGTTTCTCATCAACCACTTTTTTCAAAGGTGTTCTAAAAGCGGAAGCAAACTGATCCGAATAGAGCTGTCTTTCAGATTGTTCAGAAGGGTAGCCGAGTGAAATACTGACCGTAAAACGATCCAATTGTGAATCCGGCAAAGGAAATGTTCCGGCTTCATCTGTTGGATTTTGCGTGGCAATCACAAAAAATGGTTTTTCCAGTGGATAAGTTTTGCCATCGACACTCACCTGCTTCTCAGCCATCGCCTCCAACAAAGCGCTCTGAGTTCTTGGAGTACCGCGGTTCAATTCATCAGCCAGCAACAGTCGTGTAAAAATTGGTCCTTGAAAAAACTTAAACTCAGACGTGTTCGGCTGGAAAATAGAAACGCCCAAAACATCACTTGGAAGCATGTCACTGGTAAACTGAATTCTTCTGAAGCTTAAACCCAATACTTGAGCCATGGCATTCGCCAGAGTGGTTTTACCTAAACCTGGTTTGTCTTCAATAAGCAAATGCCCGTTTGCAAGAATACATGCAAAAGCTAACTCTATCTGTTTTTGTTTATCAAATAACTTGTGACTCACCTCTTCAATCGCTTTGAGTATCAGTTGATTCTGCAATGTATTCTCCATTTGTTTTTTTAAACATAATAAACCAGTTCTCATCTTAATGAAAGCAAATCATCAATTGAAATCTTGCCAAAAATTATGACAACAAATTTATGAAAAATTTCAATTTTCTGCAAAATCGCTTTCATTGAATTCTGCCAATCTGTTCTAGTAAATCATATAAGCATCTAGTAAAATGTGATTACTTTTGTTTGATTGCAGGTTAAATGTCCGAAATTGCAAATATACTTATCGTTGATAACTCAAAATTAGCACGAGCCCTAACCAAAAAAACAGTTCAAAAAATTAAACCTGAAAGTGAAATTTTTTTAGCTGACAATGTGGCTCAAGCTAAAGAGATTATTACCGATAACTCGATTGACATGCTCATTACATCTTTGCTCTTATCTGATGGTGATGGCGTGGAAATTTGTAAATTTGTTCGTGCCAATCAGCATTATATTCCTGTTCTTGTTATCTCCGGAGATGTTGACCACCGGGTTCAACAAAGACACATGGATGCCGATGTGACTGATTATTTAGATAAGTCTAAAGGTCAAAGTGGTCTGGAATTTTTTATTAAAGGGATTCTTGCACCGGAAGAAAATGTCAAAGGTCATGTTTTGTATATCGAAGATTCCAGAGTTGTTGCCCATGCAACTAAGAAAAATCTCGCAAATCACGAGCTGTCATGTGATCATGTTTTGTCAATTACGGATGCCATCGAATTATTGGAAAATAAAGAACATGCGATTACTAAATATGATGTGATTCTTTCCGATTATTATTTGAAAGATAATGAAACGGCTCAATGGCTGATTGAGTATGTGCGTGAGATTTTACAGATCAATAAAATTGAACTTCCAATGGTCGTGATGACAGGCGACGAGAACGAAAAAAATCAAAAGAAAATCCTCAAATCCGGTGCTAATGATTTAGTTCTAAAACCGGTTGATAACGAAATTCTTATAAAAAAAGTCCAGTTCCAGATTCGTTTCAAACAGTTTCAAATGAATTCAGCAAAATCTTAGTCTATGGCTGAAGTCAAACTCCATCCCAGCTGGCTGAATGTCCTAAAGGATGAGTTTGAACTCCCTTATATGAAAAATTTGAAATCCTTTTTGTTAACTCAAAAACAACAAGGTAAGGTTATTTATCCTAAAGGCGAAAATATTTTCAATGCTTTGAACTCTACACCGCTGGAAAAAGTGAAAGTAGTTATTATCGGTCAAGATCCCTATCATGGTCCGAATCAGGCACACGGATTGTGTTTTTCAGTGAATAAAGGAATTGCTATCCCACCTTCTTTGAAGAATATTTACAAAGAACTTCATGATGATATTGGTTTTCAAGTTCCAAACCATGGGAATTTACAGAGCTGGGCGAATCAGGGAGTTTTGTTGCTAAATAGTGTTCTTACTGTTAATCAAAGTATGGCAGGAAGTCATCAAAACAAAGGCTGGGAAACTTTTACCGATAAAATTATTTCAGAACTCAATCAGCATCATACACACATTGTTTACATGTTATGGGGATCTTATGCTCATAAAAAAGGAGCTTCAATTAACCCTAATGAAAACCTAATTTTGAAAACAGTCCATCCAAGTCCGCTTTCAGCTCATCGAGGATTCTTTGGATGCCAGCATTTTTCCAAATGTAATAAATATCTTATCGAAAATGGAATCCAACCTATTGATTGGAAAATCAAAAACATATAAAAAAAGCCCCTTAAAAAAATAATTTCCTAAGAGGCTTTATTTGAAACGCTAATAACTAATTTATGTGATTCTGATTATAAAAAGTAAGAGAGCTAAGCCTATAGCAACCAGACCTAGTTTTTCCTTCAGAGACTCAAATTTACCAGCTGTACTGTCAACAAACTCTGATGCTTTATTCTCACCCATAAGGCTTTTTAATAAACTTTTAGACATCATCAATGCTAGAACAATTAATACTACAATTGCAACCAAATAAATTATTGTCAACACCGGAACCCATTTCAGCCTTGTGCCAAGATTAAAGAGAAGTTCAAAAAACCAGTATAAACCTAGAACAAGTGAAACAAGCCCAATCCAACCTTCATAAGGTTTTGAAAACTCAAATGCCACTTTACTTTGTTCGATTTTGCTCTGAATGAATCCAGATGCAGCAATCGCCCCGACAATAATCATAGTTAACAAAAACACCCAAAACATAATAATCCCCTAATTTAAAAACTATATCTGTAATATTTTATACAATTCATTCCAGGATGCAAAGGTTATTCTTCTTTCCAAACAACGGGCTTCCAGTTTTTCACCTCTTCATCACTTGAATCAAAGCCAAGATAATATGTTTTGCCCGATTCAACCGTAATATTGAGCATATTGTTCACATTATCTGTTTTTCTCTTTAAAGATTTTTGAGTTCCCGGAGCGGTGTTATTTAATATCACCGGAGCCAACCTCAATTGATACTCGCCAGGCTTTAACCACACTGCATTTTCACGAGGGGAAACTAAATCGCCATTGACCTCTTGAAGAATAACAGATGAAATTCTTTGTGTTGACTTATTGGATTTTAAAACGAGCTTTGCGGCATCATCTCCCGGATTCGCAAAATAATCACCTGCAAAAGCTAGGGCTGAAACAAATAACATTGAAACTAATAACTTTTTCATAAGACACCTCAATTTTGGTTTGTAATTGATATATTAATTTAATTAATCTTAACCAAGACTGAATGATTGCTACACTTTTGATTTTGCGCGAGATATTGAGGAATCTAGCTCCCAAAAGTACTGATGGGAGTCATATTGTAAAGATTCATAATTGATATGAGCCATCAATCCGGGATCATCTATACTAAATGTGGCATTACCAAACTCATAAAGTTTCTTACGTTCATCATCTGTTACCGACAAATTGTGTTTAAAATAATTCTCACAATCATATTTCAACTCGATTGACAGAGGATAATCACAACTATCAACAGGCATACAGGACTGATTTAATTTTATGATTTCGGATAATTCTTGAGTATTCACTTGAGGATAAGTTTTCACGATATACTCACTAATTTCAGCATAAAACCGATACCAACCCACCGGAATGAATTTTGCTGTATCAAAATACCGAAACACCCAACTCGTAAACGGAAGTTCTTCAGTATTGGAGTTTATTTCCATCAATAAATCGTGTAAAAAATCTATTGCCTTAACTTGATACTCCCATTGCAAATATCTCATGACATATCTCAATACAGAGTATCCATCAGCAATCATGTAGTAACGATTCAGTTGCTTCATCAGCTTGAGTTCGTCTTCACTGAAACTGAAAGACGATATGATGAAATCATTTTCATCAGTTTTAATCTGATACTTTTCCAAATATTCCGGATTTGCCATGGGGCTATTCGGTAATAACTGAGTTGGATAGGCTTTGACCGACACATCCAAATCCATATATCTTTGCAAGTCATTTTTAAATGCCTGAACAGTAATTCCCGGCAGCCCTATCATTAAGTCTGTTGATAATGGCAGATTCAAATCAGAGAATACTTGAGCCAGTTCATCATATTTTTCAGTTTTGATGTTTTTCCTGTTGATAACTTCTAGAGTTTTTTCATCTGTAGTTTGTATTGATATGATACCCTGACTGACAATTTGACCTTCTGTAAATATTTTAATAATTTCTGCCAGCCTCCAGGTGGAATTTTTTGTATAGTTAACAACCACTTCTTGAGGAAAACCATGCTTTTTCTTCATTTCAACAATAAAGGAAGCCAATTCAATATCTCGGTCATACATACCGAAATTGGCATCGGCTATCCATAAAATCTTTGTCGATTTTTCAGCTATCCAACGTATTTCGTTTTTTACTCGCTCTAAATCGTATTTTCTGACTTTTTGACTGATAGCCGAACCCCAATCACAAAATGTACATCCAAAAGGGCATCCGCGATTTGATTCCACAATCGCTGCATCAACCCGTCCGTCATAGCCATCAAATGTACCCTCAATGTAAGGGGATGGAATTTGGTCAGGTTCAGCCATTCTCTCTCTGTTAGCAGTTTTAATATATTCTCCATCTTGATTCGGATGGCGATAGGTGATGCCCTGTACTCCACTGAGCTTTTCATTATCGAACTCCAACCGATTATGATTTATCAAAATACTATCTAAAACCTCACAAATTGTAACTTCGCCCTCATTATGAACAGAAATATCAACTGAATTATTTTTGTTCATAAAATCCCTGCTGGCTTGTAAGTAATTGGGAGTACTCGGTCCGCCATGAATTGTTATGTTTTCCGGATTGTGATTTTTAACTAATTTTGATATTTTCAAATTCAAATCAATTGACCACATATAGTTGGAAAATAACCATATCCCTTTACCAAATTTTCTATAAACCTGATTGAGCAGTACTTCAGGTGTGAAATACGAAATTGGAATGAAATTGAATATTTTTTGAAGTCTTCCACCATCATAGTGACTTAGAGAGCTGTGCAAAAGCCCTAATGCCAAAGGATAATGATTTTCCATGTGTGGAACAAAATAGACAGGGATCCTGTTATCAGATTCTAAGTCCTTCCAGCTTTGCTTTTGAGAAACTTGATTTTCCTGTTTAATTTGACTGGTCGTCTGCAGAGAAAGAAATGGGTGTTTTACTTCTTCAATAATTAATTTCTTTTCTGCCAATTGGTAAAAGATTTTCTCTACATCTTCTTTTTTGATAATACCTAATTCGGATATCACTTCATTCATTGTTTTTCTTCCAACCACAGAAGATAAAACCAATAAATATTCTAACGGTAACTGATAATATTCTTCTTGATGAGAAAGACTAATCAGAAAGCCTTGTTCAGAGACAAGAAGAGCAAAATTATTGCTGAGTTTGTATTTCTTTTCTACAGAACATTTAGAATCAGTTACTGGCAAACTATTAATTTTTTTTATATCTTTACAATTCGTTAAATAGTCGCCGGTAGTATTTGCATTGACTAATATAGAGTGCTCAATGTAACCCCTGATTTTATTTTCTGCAAACCGTATATCTTCTTGTTGTGTATAAACATCTATAAATTGAAGTCCACTGACAAAACTATCAACGGACTTCTTTATTGTACAAGGAGTTATAAAGTTGTTTAAAATAATCAAATCTACCGACTCCATTCGGTATTTTTTATCAATTGAACTCAAAGAGTCAGTAATAAACTGACCATCTTTTTGTAAAATGATTATTTCAGGATTGAGAATGTATTCCAACTGATTTTACCTTGCTTAATGCCCTATGTTTTCATCAAGAAACTTTAAGATTTTTTCATAAAGTTCGATACGATTTTCTATTTTATGAAAGCCATGACCTTCTTTCTTTTTATAAATTGTTTCATAAGGCTTACCAGCTTCTTTTAATTTTTTCTCCAAGAAGTATGCATTTTCAATTGGAACCCTAACATCATCATGACCATGAACTAATAATAATTTGGCTTTAAGTTTATCAACATGATGTGCGGGGGATATTTTAGGCATTACATTTTCGTAATCATCTCCCATCATTTTTTTCATGTAGTACTCTTTCTGTTTAGTTCTACCTCCTTTAAAAGAATCCGCTTTTTTCCATTGTAATTCAACATCGTAGATACCCGCATCCGGTATCGAACATTTATATAAATCCGGTTCTTTTACAACTGCTTGCATGGACGCATAACCACCGTAACTCACTCCATGAATACAAACTCTATCTTTATCAGCATAACCTTGATTGATTGCCCAATGAGTTACATCTGTTAAATCATCCTGCATTTTATAACCCCACTCTTGATCGCCGGCTTTCTCAAATGGCTCACCATACCCACCGGACCCACGATAATCCAATTGAATCACCAGGTAACCTCTGTTTGCCAGCATTTGTGCTCTGTTATCCCATCCCCAATAATCTTTTGCTCCATAAGGGCCACCATGTGGATAAATAACCAATGGTAGATTTTTTAATTCTTTCCCAGGTGGAATCGTCATTTGGCCATACATTTTTAAGCCATCTCTGGCATTCATAATGAATGGCTCTACAGAAGCCATATCTTTTGGCTTAATACTCGGTCTGGAGCTTGCTAAATATTTTGCACTATTTTTCTTCCTGTCAAAAATATAGAAATCTCCGGGATTTTTATCACTATAAACATGAACTGATGCTAAATCCCTTTTTTTGTTATAATTATAAACAGTTACGTTTTCGTTTTTAAATGCTGCTCTTAGTGACTTATGGAATCCAATTTCTTCATTTAACTTTTCATCTGTCAAATAAAAATAATTCCGATAGCCTGCATCATAATAAACTCCCAGCATTTCTCCTTCAGATCCGACAACAGAGCCAGCTATATCAACATCCGGATGTCTAAATAACTTATCAATCTTTTGAGTTTCAATGTTGAATGAAAATAATCCTAGTGTCCCGCCATCTTCTAAATCATGATCAGATACAAAATATAATATTCCATTGTTTTTATGAATACCTATAAATGAGACAACTGGTACTTTTTTCTTTACTTTCGGCAATTCCAGATGATGCCATTCTTGATTAAAGTCTTTATAGTGTAAATTGACTGTATCATCATCAAAATTGTTTCTGTCTTTTGGATCGTATTCAAATGCAATTCTTGGCTTTTCATTTAAGTCCACATCAATCGAATAAATAACAGAATCTCTACTCTCTCCAACCGGTTTCGGAGAATCATCAACATAAATTGTTTTTCCAGTGTAGACATTTAACTTAACTAAATTCCCTTCGCCTTTGTCTGTATAATGTCTTTTCAGCATCAATACATTTTTTGGATCATCTTCCAAAAGTGATACCATAGATAAACTTGCCATTTGATAGAGCCATAGATTAACCCTCTTTTTGCCATCTATATCTACTGCAAATAGAATTGGGTCTTTTCTGGCACCATCAAGCCAACCTGTTATATTTGATGCCAGAACTAATATTCTTTCATCATTAACCCACCAATATTGTGAGACTTCTCGCTCCTTGCCTACATCAAAGGTAAATACTCCTTTTTTGTTTTTTATATCCATGATTCCGAGCTTAATTTCAGTTTCATCTTCATAGGTGTATGCCAAATGTTTACCATTCGGCGATATTTTTATATTATTAATTTGTGATTTCTGGGCAAAGTCTTTTAGTGGAATTTCTTTTGCTTGAATTGATGTAAAAACAAAGAAAATCAGACTTAATATGATAATTTTTTTCATAATTTTTTCCTTTTTTCGATTTATTTAATAAATGTGTATAAAACACCACTGTTTTGGTTACTGTTGTAATATATATCTTTCTTTGTTTGAAGTTTTAGACCCTTTTCTTCAAATGCATGATACCAATTTGGGTTGTTATTAATTCTTTGTGTGACTGATAACAAATCATTCATTCTCAACTCTGCGAATTGAAGTTGTGATACAAAACCAAGAATTCTTTCTTTATTTGCAGTTAATTCAATTTCTGACATGTGATACAAATTATCCATGAGCATTAAAACAGAACGAAGTAATGGGGAGTTTAATTTTTGAAAATGTCGTACAATTTCTGGCTGAATTTTTTTAAGTTTATCTCTGAAATCAAAATAATCATTCTTTCCTGTATAAAATTTTCTAACTTGACTGAGCAACTCAGAGTTTGAGAGAATCAGATAGTCATTTCTTTCAACTTCCATTTGTTTAATGATGTCGGTCGAGCCACTATGAGAAATCATTGTGAACTCTCCTCTCTTTTTTAATAATTGATAAACTTTATCAGCTGCAATTTTCCAATCACAGTATTCAATACCGTATTGGCTGGTTATTAAGTCAAAATTTGCCGAAGCTAATTCTAAATCTTCTAAATATGTGTTAGCTACAATTTCTATATTTTGTATATCCCTTTCGACAACAGGGAATCGTTCAATAATTTGCTTTTTATTTATATCTGCCGCATCAGTCGCAGTGACTTTGAAATTTTTATCAAAATTTCTGGAATATTGTGATGCTAGAATTGAAACGGCACAATTGCCGGCACATAAATCTAAGATTTTTGAATTATTACTTAAAGTCTTAAATCTACTCTCCCAAGCATCTAAAATTTCGCCACTATAATTTTCCACAAAATCTTGTGGTAACGAGGTTAACTGACCACTTTTCCAGTATTCGCTCCAATGTTGTGACTTGTTATTACCATCGTCCATTTAGTTTACCTTTAATCATTGATTTCAGTTCCTTGAGTGAGTCGCCATATTTTTTATAATGCTTAACTGCTTTTTTATAAATCGGTTGGGAAACTTGAGCAGCACTTGCTGTATTAATACTGCGTTTGGTTTTATAAAAATTCATGCAGTTAAGCTCAAATTCTAAATTTAGAAAGTCTAATAATTTTCTAATTTGTAAATCAGGGTTTTTCACAACCTTTTCATATTTCACAGTATGAATTTGCTTAGGAAAATATTTCTTCCAAATTTTTACCATTTTTTTTTCAAAGAAATGATAATCAACTAATTCTTTCAAGTTAAAGCTATATTCGTTTCCTTGTGCAAAGTTCTGTTTGAAAGTACTTAGACAAACATCCATCGAGTTTCTCTTTGTGTGAATGAAACGAGCATTCGGATTTGTCATTAAAATAAAGCCCAAATATATAAAATTTGCATGGTATTTATCTGTAAATATATTTGTTTCTTTATGATATTTACTAGTATTTATTAAGTAATTCTCACCAAGCTGCATCAATTGTTTATTATTTAAATTCGTAAGCCCATGAGGAAATCCCCCCTTAAGGTCTTGCATTATATTTTTCAAAGCTAGCAGTTCACTTGCCCCTGTTACTTTTGAATGTGTTGCAACTATTTGTTCAACCAAAGTGGAGCCTGATCTTGGCATTCCAGCAATGAATATGGGAATATTTTCATTATCACTTATTTGAGCTTGATTGAAATCATCGTATTTGTTTTGAAATATTTTTTTAATTTCATTGTATAATTTTTTCCAATCAGTTGGTGCACGGTTAAAGCTTATAAATTTAATTTCATTGGCTTTAGTTAGGATATCGAATGACTTTTTATACTTTTTATTATCTTCTAAATATTTTGCTTTTGCAAAAAGAAGAGTTTGGATATCCCTATGATAAGTTACTTTTTCAAGCATTTGCTCAATAAAAAGTATCTCGTCATTTTTAAATTTGTATGTTTTTAAATCAGCAAGCATCCAGTAAACTTGCGGTTGGTACGGGTTGATAGCTAATGCCTTATGAATTTGTTCAACTGCTTGTTCCGTTTTTCCATTATTTTTTAACAATAATGCATAATTTAATAAACAATCAATATACTGAGGTTGGAGCTCTAGTGTTTTTAAAAAATGGACTTCAGCTTTTTCAAAATTATTTTGTGCCTTAAATAAATTTGCCATCAAATAATGAGCTTCCACCGAGTCAGGAGATATTTCTAAAACTCGAGATACAAGCTTAATACCTGTTATATAATCAGCTTTAATTTGTTTAATGAAAGCTAAGTTCAGAAGAGTTTGCTCATGGTTTTTATCGAGTACTAATGCTTGTTTAAAACTCTTTTCTGATTGTAATAACTTCTTTTCATGTAGAAAAACAATTCCTATTAAACGATAAAGCTCAGGATCTCTTTTATTTTTTTTTATTAAAGATTTAAGAAGTTTATGAGCACTTGAGTATTGTTGTTGCTGAAGAAGTAAGTCGATGTCCTGTTGTAATTGACCATTCATAAAAACTATAATATTTTTAAATATGTAATTATATGAATTATAGTCTATTTAATCATTGAAGAAAACTTGAAATAAAAATCCGACAGAATAAAAAAGGGCATAACGAGTATGCCCTTTTTACCCAGTTACTTAACTTTCAATTAGAAAGTTTGAGTATATCTGAAGTAAGTCACACGACCAAAACCATCATATAAATAATAGTCATAATCACGATCACCAATCGCACCTAAACCGATAGGAGGATATTTTTCAAATAGATTTCTTGCACCTACTGTAAACTTACCATCCCAAGGAGCGTTGTAGTTAAATTGTAGATCATGAGTTGTCCAAGAAGGAGCTGCATCATAAGTACTATCAGCTGATTGGGAATCAATATAATTGATGTTCCAAGCTACATTCCAATCTCCATAAGAATAAGTGTTATTCAAAATCGCACGATGAGAAGGAAGACCTGCTTCACCAGCTGTATCGCGACCACCATCAACAGAAGAGTCTAATACATGTGAAATTTGGAAATTATTAGAAACCTGACCACCTAAGAACTCATAATTGAACCTTACATTCAAATCAAGACCAGATGTTTCAACAACACCTTGGTTACCGAAACCTCTAACAATTCCAGTAATACGACCTGTAGTTGAGTTACGATTTACAGACAATCCAGGAGGCAATTCCAAACCTTCATTCCCTAGATAGATTAAGTATGCAGAAGTGAATGAACGAATTCTATTGTCAATTTCGATATTATAATAATCCAAAGTCATGTTCATCCAATCAACAGGCTCATAAGCAAGTCCTAAAGAGTATTGCTTAGAAGTTTCTGCTGACAAGTTTGGATTAGCTGTAACTGTTGCATCAACTTGTACACGACAACCTGCTGCCTGACCTAAAGCCAAACAAGTAGGATCATCTTGAATAGTGTCTGCTGAGAAAGAATCTTTCTGAGTTAAGATATCCAAAGTTGGAGCTCTGAAACCTTCACCATAAGAAGCACGTAAAGTCAGATTATCCAATGGTTGATAACGGAAAGAAACTTTTGGTGAAAACTCACTACCAAAATCAGAATAATCGTCATAACGACCAGCTAAAGACATTTCCAAATTAGGTAGGAATGGAACCAATGCTTCGAAGTAAATCGAATCTACGTCGCGATTACCCGCTGCTGAGTTACCAGCCGAACCACCGATTTGGCCAGCTTCTGACAATGAATCATATTGATCCGAGTATTTGATTTTTTGTGTTTCAGCACCGACATATACAGATACTGGACCATTTTCCATTTCAAACATATCAAATGCAACAGAACCAAACATCTCATCCAAGTCATATTTACTGATTCTTGAAATAACAACTTTCATACTGTTCAGAGTTGTTGGCGAGTTACCATACGGATTCCATAGGTCATAAGCACCAGACTCAATTGCTGCACGAGCAGCTGAACGTAACAAGTAGTTGTTACCAATGTCAAAAGTTCTGTTGTTAGAACGTGTTACACCAAATTCAACTTCAGCATTACCAATATTACCAGTTGTACCCAATTGGAATCTTGTCAGTCTGTTAGTTACAGTACTGTCACGATTTCCAAGTGCGTCATAACGGTGATAAACCGCAATCGGCTGATTCACTACCGGTTGACCATATAAATTAGTCAAGTTAGGATTATAATATGGTGAACTTGGATTGGTTGGATTGTTTGGGCTACTTGCAGATACATACGCATAATCAGGAACCGGAGCATAACGTCCGAAAGATTCTGTTTCTGCAACAGAAACATTCATCCAAACCTGCCAGTCATCATTCACGTCATAAGAACCTTTCGCATAGAAAGACTGGTTATCAGTTGACGCATCATCAGCAGATACCGAAGCAAAATTAAAACCACAGAAAGGCAAACCTTGCGAGGTAGTTACTGGAGTGAAAGCCGTACCCGGGAAGTTACAAGCACCAGGCAATGACTGCAAAAGTATATCATATTCATAAGCACCTGTATCAGGATTAACTGTATTTCCTGTAACAAACCAACTTTCCATGTTATTACCATATGTCGAAAGACCTGGCGAATACCATGGATAATCACGTGCAAAAACAATTTCACGACTATTCCATGAAACACCTGCTAATAAACGTGAACGGTCACCTGAAGCACCAAATACGATAGAACCTTCTTCTCTGTCACCGCCATGAGCAGGAATAGAAGCTTCAGCTCCACCAATCATCATTTCAACACCTTGGAAATCAGTACGTAAAATTACGTTGATTACACCACCGATTGCATCTGAACCGTAAATCGCAGAAGCACCATCAGAAAGAACTTCAATTCTTTCAATCGCACCAGCTGGAATTGTGTTCAAATCTTGGTTGCTACCAGTAGATGGCGAAGCAGGTAGTCTACGACCATCAATCAGCACCAATGTTCTTGAAGAACCCAAGCCACGCAAACTAACAGCAGACACACCTTGAGCAGAGCTACCAGATTGTGGACGGAATGAACCCGCACTGTTGAATGTTAAGCTACGAATGAAGTCAGCAGCAGAAGATTCACCGCTTAATTCAATTTCTTCACGTGTAATTGTAGTTACAGGTAACGCTTGTGCAACGTCAGAACGTTTAATACGTGAACCAGTAACAACTTGTTTATCAAGTTTTTCTTTATCTGCACCCTCGTCTTCATCTTGTGCGAAAGCTACACCACCAAGTGCAACTGAAGCAACCAGACCAGAATACAAAGCAGTTTTAATTGCGCTAGCAATAGGATTACGCTTTATTTTCATTTGTTTCTCCAAATATTTATCCATGAGTCTCCTCTAAAAAAGTTATTATCGTGTTAGAAATCCTCTCTTCCGACGGAATATTAACATTTAAATAATACAAAAAAAAGAGTGAGATGCGTTTTTTTTATCTTTTATTAACAAATTTTTTACAAAAATACACATTCAATAACAATCACCTGAAATGATTGATTAAAGTAGTTATTTTTGCTCATTTAACATTTTTTTAATATTTGACAACTGGTCGTAAAGCTCTTTTGGAAC
>JAGRJO010000059.1 GCA_020442725.1 Lysobacterales bacterium | reverse complement strand
GATGATGAGACAAAAATCATTCCCGGTCATGGGCCGCTAGCAACGAAACAAGACTTGATTGAATCGATAAATATGCTGGAAGATGCTAAATCTATCATTTCTAAACTGATTGATGAAGGCAAATCAGAAGATGAAATCATTAATATGAATCCTTTGAAAGAAAAATACCAAAGCTGGCATTGGGGATTTATCACGATCCAGAAAATGACGAAACAGATTTATCAAGGTTTAAAAATGACCAGTATTTAGTTATTGGTCATTTTCAATATACTTAATATCAGGAACAGGTGATTGTACAAAGTTGCCGTGTATGAAATCGGCATTTAAATTCCAAATCTGAGCTGTAAAATCAGCACTATCTATATTAGGCACAATGACTTTATAACCAAGTGATTGTGCCTTTTGGATTTGATTGCCAACGAAATCAGGATGATTAGAATGCAAAACCTCGGAGTCTTTGGAGAAAGGTTTCAGGCGTATCCAATCAGCATTAAACAGTTTTGCAATTTCCCAGGATTTATCACTTCCATCGAATTCGGAAATACAAATACCAATCCCCGAACCCTTCAAATCCTGAGAAATCTCATCAAGAACCGACAGGTGATCTTCACTTAAGTCTTGTCGGAACTGAAAAAACAGCCGAGATTCAGGAATATTGTGGCCTTGAATGTTTTCCAAGACTTCCTGCCGATGCTTAGCGGATTCATAATCGGATATACTTTGGTTGATAAGAATATATCTTTTGACACCTTTTTCTTCACCATCCTGAATAACAGATAACGCTTGTTTGAGTGTATAACGGTCTAATATTTTTAACAGACCGGTTTCATTTGCGACATTGAAATAATCTAAAGTTTGTAACTCAGAACCATCATGTGAAATAACTCTCAACATGACCTGGAAAAGCTCCATATCATCATTTTTAGCATTTAATATCGACTGATACAACCACTTAAAACTTTGTTGCCGAATGGCATTGATTAACTTCGTTTTGGTGAGATAGAACTTCTTTCGTTCTTCACTTTCGGCAATATATTGAATATTCTCGTTATGTTTTGGATTGAGAATCAGTCTTTCCGCCTCATTTATAAGCATGTTCTTGTTTGACTTATGTGATAAATCGGTCAGTACAAATGCTTGTAACGCCACAGTAATATTTTTTTTGTGAAGATTAAAATAAGTTTTGGAAACCCAACTAAAAACTTCATTGAGATAATCCTGAGTTTGTTGACGACTCATATCATCGCTCGCTAAAACTGTAATTCCATCAGTTATAGTTTGTTTAATATCGAATTTAAATCCGAAATCAGGTAATTGAACATGCAATGTTTTATGAATTTTATTAAAACCTGAAAAACCTACTTTCTGTTGAAGTGAAACTTTGTTAGCAACCTTAAGCCAAATAACTGAGCTTCGATCAGAAGTTCCATTCGCAGTAATAAAATGACTAAGTTCATCAAAACTATCGTCGTCAATTTCAAATTCATAAATTTTCTCTGACTCTCGGACTGAGTGGGATGAATGAGTTATTTTTCTCTGAATCATTTCAAGAATTTTTGAAATCAATGCATCGACTTGACTGTTCCTTGCCAGAATCTCATCAACTCCAATACTTTTTAATTGATTGTTTTGTTGAGGTCTTTGTACATCAGACATTGCCAATACTGGGATATTTTCATAATGTTTTGTTAAGGAAAAAACACAATCAGCAACATCTGAATCTTTAGTTTTATTGAGATCAAGAAGTATTAAGTCAGGAGCAAAGCCTATATCAAACAGATTCGACATAGAGTCAGGAGAACTAATCTCAACTATGAATTTTGAGTCTCTGAGTAATTTGGCTTCATTCAGGGCAAGAGCCTGATTATCTTCTATGATGAGGACTTTATATTTGGCGTGCTTAACCCATTGATTGAGTTCATCAGACCCCAGTTGAACAAATTTCTTATGCGAAATGAATTCAATGTCATTATTTAAAAGGGTTATTCGATTATCCGGGCTAATATCATCATCAATACAAATTAAAGAAATATTTTTGTCTCGAAAAGTCTTTAAACGTTTTGCTATTTTTTGATAATCATTCCATTCAAATAGAACAATTGATAACAAATCTTTATCAAAGTCAAAATCTT
Organism: Lysobacterales bacterium; assembly: GCA_020442725.1. GTDB lineage: Bacteria > Pseudomonadota > Gammaproteobacteria > Xanthomonadales > Marinicellaceae > NORP309. The sequence goes on along the minus strand of JAGRJO010000059.1, from coordinate 7,837 downwards.
GAATTTCATTTAAATTGACGACTTCAACTGAAAGCTTTTTATTGATTTGAGCAGGATACAAGGAACAGGAATAAATTTTTATATTTTCTTTCATTTAACTACCTCTCAATAATCTCGCCCCACAATAATATTATATCAGTAATGAGGTGGTTTTTCATCAGCCGGGTTGGTGTTTTGATGCCATTGGGAACTTTCTTCATCCACTTTTTGAGAAAGATTTAAGATTTGTTTTTTTAGTTGGTCAATTTGTTTTTGTTGGTTAATTATGACACTGTTTAATTGCTCAACGGTATCTTCCAGATAAACAATTTTTGTTTCTATTTCAATGATATTTTCTTGTTGGTTCTTCATATTTAGAATCGATTGTAAGATGTTGCTTTAAAATTGACCAAAACTTTTTTTTCAATTTCGAGTTTTAGCTTTGCTACCGATTTTTCAGTGAGTTGAGATCGGATGAGTTGAGGGAAATTGTCAAGAGTTCGTAATTCAACAATAAAATCTCTTCCGTAAGGATTGATTGACTTTATCTCAGCTGGAAGTTGATGAGTGATACTGCTATTAGGAATTTTTTCAAGACTAATGCTTACATAATCGGCAAAAAGTATATGTTCTTTATTGTTGATTTTTACTCTGCTGGCAACTGGTAAATTGTGTTCTCCACAACTGAAGGCAGATTCAATATCACTTTGATAGAGAATACGGTTATCCTTAACTAAAAGAAGTTGATCAGTGACTTTATAAATTTCGACAATATCATGAGTGACGAACAAAATCAGGTTGTTTTCTTTGTACTGTTTTAATAAATTAAGAGCATTTTTCCGTAGTTCCGAATTGAGAGCAGAAAATGGTTCGTCTAATAATAAAAGTGATTGATGGCCGGTTTGTAATAAGGCTCGAATGAGTGCAATTCTTTGCTTTTCTCCACCGGAAATTTGATTAGGGTATTTATCGAGTATTTCGTGGCAATCTAGAACATCCAGAAGTTTTTTGAGATCTATTTTGGGATTGGGGTTATATTTCTCAACAAAATCTAAATTCTCACGGATTGTCCAATGTGGGAATAAAAGCGAGTGTTGAGGCATATATCCACACTGATATGGTCTTACTTTTTGTTTGTTATTCGTATCGAATAATGTATCTCCTGAAAATTCAACACGACCTTTAACAGAGTCTGTATAACCGGCAATAGCATTAAGCAAACTGGATTTACCGCTTCCGGAAACACCGTAAATACCTACAATTCCTGTATCCGGTATTTGGAAATCATACTCAAAGTCAGGTTTGAGATTTTGAATTTTAACAATCATGAAATAACTCGATAATTGTTTTTTCTGTTAATCCAAAGTATGACAACAAATGATATCAACAATAAAATTAAAGAAAGCGAGTTTGCCTGATCCAGTTTCATGTTTTCAACATGATTGAATATTTCTATGGATACAACACGGGTCTCGCCGGGAATATTTCCTCCAACCATCAATGCCACGCCAAATTCGCCTAGAGTATGAACAAAACCTAATATTGCAGCAGAGATGATTCCATTACGAGCCAGAGGTAATATTATTGAATATAATATTTTTTGCTTTGGAGCTCCAATCGACATAGCAGTGTTAATCGTATTTTGATTGATATTTTTAAATGTTGAAACCATAGGCTGTACAACAAAGGGCAATGAATAAACCACAGAAGCTATCACTAACCCGGAAAAACTGAATATCAATTGATTTCCAGTTAATTGAATAAACAATGAGCCTAACCAGGTGTCATTTTTCATGATGCTGAGAAGGTAATAACCTAAAACAGTTGGTGGGAGAACTAAAGGCAATACAACTATTGAACTCACAAATGCAGTCCATCGGCTTTTGGAAAAACTCAGCCAATAAGCTAATGGAATAGAAATAATCAACAAAATGACAACAGTAACTGCAGCTAATTTAAAACTCAGAAATAGGGCGGTTAAATCGGTTGATAACATTCCTGTTGATTGAAAGAAAACACACCGATTATAAAGATAAATCTTGTTCTTTTAAATCAATTCGAATTATTTATATGTGACAAGTTGGTTAATTAGATGCATTCAATTTTATTCAGATGATTGTTTTGTTAAAATTCAATCAATTACATTAATAATTTTATATGAAAAGTACAGAGCATATCAGGTCTGTAGCACCTGGTTTTCAACCGCAAATTGCACTCGTTTTAGGATCAGGCTTGGGTGAGTTTGCCGATTCGATTGATAAAATTCGTGAAATTTCTTACGCAGATTTAGATGGTTTTCCGCAATCCGGAGTCGCCGGACATGCCGGAAAATTGATTTTGGGCAAAGTCGAAGGAGTAGAAATTATCGCCATGCAGGGTAGAGTTCATTATTACGAAAATGCTCAGGCTGAGGCTATGAGAACGCCGATTCATTGCTTTAAGGAGTTGGGTTGTGAAATGATTATTCTCACCAATGCTGCCGGTTCTTTAGATACAAACAAACCACCTGGTTCTGTGATGCTGATAAATGATTACATCAACTTTACCGGTGTTTCGCCATTATTTTCTGAAACAGGCAATAATCGTTTCGTAAACATGGTTAATGCATATGATGAAGAACTGCGGGAAGAAATGTTGCACATTGCTGAACAACACAAAATCGAATTAGGCCAGGGAGTTTATGCTTGGATGTGCGGACCACAATTTGAAACTCCGGCGGAAATCAATGCTTTGAGAATCCTTGGAGTGAATGCTGCCGGTATGTCCACCGTTCCGGAAACCATCCTTGCGAGGCATCAACAACTCAAAGTGATGGCATTATCCGTGATTACCAACTTTGCAGCGGGAATGGATTCTGAAGAGCTTTCACATGCTCAAACCATGAAGTGTGCGGAGATTGCTGCTCAAACATTCAAAACATTATTAACAGAGTTTATTAAAAAGCAAAAAAGTTAAATTTTAACGATTGATTTCACTCGTTTGATTCTCTAATAGAGAACTTACAATAATAAATATGAGTGAAATATTCACATTTTAAAATCTGGCAACTGAACCTGCTTGCAAGTTTTCTTTTTGTCATTCTATACAATATAGCTTTTTGGAAAGAAACTTATCAAATAATAAAACCTGAAACAGCAAGTGATTATTTTCTATTTGCTGCTATTTTTGTTTTTTTGGTTGCTGTTATCAACCTGATTCTCAGCCTTTTTACATGGCAAAAAAGCTATAAACTTTTTTATATTTTAATTTTCCTCATTGCATCAGCATCCTTTTATTTCATTTATCAATATAACATTGTTATTGACAAGGAAATGGTCCGGAATGTGATGGAAACTAGCTCTTCGGAGGGAAAGGATTTAATTAGTTCAGGTTTAATATTCGTACTTTTTTTACTTGGAATTCTGCCATCATACTTGGTTTATAAACTTAAAAGTACAAGAATAACATATCGTAACTTCTTGTTTACAAAGATAAAGTCTATGGCGATATCAATTGCTGTGATACTTTTAGTCATTTATCTGAATTATGCTTCATTTGCATCAATCGCGAGAAATAATAGAAATTTGTCCCATGTCATTCTGCCAACAAACTTTATTTTTGCTCTAATTTCATACGCTGGAGAACAATTTAACTCAGCAAAAATTCCGTACAATCCAATTGCAAGCGACGCGACACAGCGAGATTCGTTTAAAGATAAGAAACAGGTTTATTTTTTAATTATTGGCGAAACGGCAAGAGCCGATCGTTTTTCCTTGAATGGCTATCAAAGAGAAACCAACCCAAACCTTAAAGAACGACATGATATTGTGAATTTTACCAATACAGCATCTTGCGGAACCAATACTGCAACATCATTACCATGTCTGTTTTCACATTTAGATCAAGCTAATTACAGCCACAAAATTGCTAAAAATACTGACTCTTTACTGGATTTTTTCAAAAGCGCAGGATTTGATGTTCAATGGCGTGATAATAATACCGGTTGTAAGGGAATCTGCAAACAGGAAGACTTTCTGGACTTAACAATGGATGATGGAAATTCATTATGCAATGAAGAAGAGTGCTATGATGAAATTCTGTTTAAAGACTTGTATGAAAAAATCACCCAAAATCCTAATAATCAAGTTTATGTTCTTCATCCTAAAGGAAGCCACGGACCGGCATATTACTTGCGTTATCCAAAGCGGTTCGAAGTTTTTCAACCAACATGTCAAGATATTCAACTTCAAAAATGTGAAAAGCAGGAAATCGATAACAGCTACGATAATACAATCCTTTATGCTGATTATATCATTGATTCTGCCATTAAATTACTGGAGAAACTTCCAAAAGATACTTTAACAACAATGATTTACCTGTCAGATCACGGTGAATCTCTTGGTGAAAACAATCTTTATCTGCATGGAACACCTTATATGTTTGCACCAAATGAGCAAACAAAAGTTCCATTTATCATTTGGTTGTCAGACTCTTTGCAAGAGTCAACTTCACTCGATTTTCAATGTTTACTAACAGGTAAAGATATCCGTTTATCTCACGACAATTTCTTTCACTCTATGCTTGGCATAGCTCAAATACAAACAGAATACTATGATCAATCCAGAGATATTTTCTATCAATGTCAATCAAAACAGTGAATCTTTGACTAATAATCGAACTAGTTACACTGTTGGAAAAACTGAAATTCTATTAATTTCAGCATGTATCTTGTTACTGATTGTTGTCAAAAGTTTTAATATAGATTTTGTGCTAGCTGACCAAATTTATCAGCTTACAAATTGGGATTTAAAATATGCTTTCTGGACGGAAACAATTATGCATAAAGGCGCACGCTATCTTGTAATTGTTATATTTCTTTTTTTAATATATTCCTTGTTTGAAATGTACCGCAATCAAGCTGACAAGCAAAATATTTATGATTTGACTGTAGTTTTGATTTCAGTTGTATTGTGTGTTGCTTCTATAGCTATACTCAAACAAATATTTGATGCAGATTGTCCTTGGGACTTGCTCAGATATGGTGGTGATAAACCTTTCTTTTCATTGTTTGAATATTCCGAAACTAGCCTTACATCAAAACATTGTTTTCCCGCCAGTCATGCCGGTATTGGGTATAGTGGAATTGTATTTTTTTACTATTTAAAGGTTAATAACCATCATTTGAAAAATAAGGCTCTATTATTTGGGATCACTCTTGGGGTTGTGTTTGGAGTCGTACAACAGCTTCGTGGCGCTCATTTTATTTCTCACGACATTAGTTCTTTTCTTGTATGTTTGTTAATTTTAACAGGTGTTTATAAATTGGCTTATAGAGGATAATTATCTTAATTTGTGATTAATTATTTGATTTATTCCGGAAATAAATTATGATGCAATCATGATAATAAAATTCCTTGTAAAATAAATAGTTATAACAATAAATTAAATGAAGTTCTTACCTCAGGAAATCATCAGAAAGAAGCGTGACGGTAATATCCTCCGCAAAGACGAGATTGAGTATTTTATTCGTGGCGTGGTAAATCACTCAGTGAGCGAAGGTCAAATTGCCGCTTTGGCAATGTCCATTTATTTTCGTGGAATGACACCCGATGAAACTGTTCATCTGACAACAAGTATGTTGAACTCAGGTGAAGTGATTTCATGGCAGAATGAAAATCTCAATGGTCCGGTTTTGGATAAACATTCAACCGGTGGTGTTGGTGATAAAATCAGTTTGATGCTGGCGCCAATTATTGCAGCTTGTGGTGGTTATGTACCAATGATTTCAGGACGTGGATTGGGTCATACTGGCGGAACTTTGGATAAATTGGAGTCCATTCCGGGATATAGTACAACTCCTGATAACTCAAAATTCAGACAAATTGTTAAAAGCATCGGTTGTTCAATCATTGGACAAACGGCGAACTTAGCTCCGGCTGACAAACGCTTTTATGCAACCCGTGATATTACCGCAACCGTCGATTGTATTCCTCTGATTACTGCATCTATTCTTTCCAAAAAACTTGCTGAAGACCTGGATGGTTTAGTTATGGATATTAAATGTGGCAGTGGAGCATTTGCAGAAAGTTTGGGTATGGCAAAGGAACTGGCTGAGACGATTGTTGCTGTTTCCACAGTGAACACCAGAGCTTTAATCACCGATATGAGTCAGGTTATTGGTTACACTGCCGGAAATGCTCTCGAGGTTCAGGAAACCATTGATTATTTAACAGGTGTCAAACAAGAAAGAGTGCTTCATGAACTGGTCACAAATATTTGTGCAAATATGTTAGTGATAGGAAATCTCGCTGAAAACAATCAGCAAGGTATTTTGCAAGTCGAAAAAGTTTTACAAAATGGTCAGGCTGCGGAGATTTTTGCCAAAATGGTTTCTGCTCATGGAGGTCCAAATGATTTTGTCGATAACTCAGCCAAATACTTGCCACAAGCTCCTGTTATTAAAAAAGTATTTCCCAAACAGTCAGGTTTTATAACATCCATGAATTGTCGCGAAATCGGCATGGCTGTGGTGGATTTAGGTGGAGGAAGAAAAGTTGCAACAGATTCAATTGATTACTCGGTTGGATTGAGTGATTTTGCTCATATTGGTGACTTTGTTGATTCTCAAACACCGATAGCAACTATTCACGCTTCCTCTGAACAGGATGCAAAAGAAGCATCAGAAAAATTGTTAAGTAATATTGATTTTTCGAATGAAAAGCCTGAAATTCCACCAATAATTATTGAGTTAAGAAGTTAATAACCTAATTCAACTTAAACTCAATACTACAAAATATCCGCCAAATAGTAACCAAGCAAATATAATCAAAGCCAACAGGACTGGCTTTAATCCGGCTTGTTTGAATTTTGAAAGATGAGTTTCAATTCCGAGAGCAGACATTGCCATTGTCAGTAAAAATGTATCCGCGTGATTGATTGAACTGACGATATTTTGCGGGAGCAAGTGCAAAGAGTGAAATCCTGCTACTGCAATAAATAACACAGCAAACCACGGAATGACTATTTTTGATTTGGTATCTGAAGAGTGATTTTGTGTTTTAGCCAATATCCAACCGAGAATCAACAACATCGGAGCGATTAGCATCACACGGGTCATTTTAACAATCACTGCTGTATCGCTTGCAGCGGCATCAATCGCACCACCTGCAGCAACAACTTGAGCCACTTCATGCACGCTACCGCCGACATAGAGCCCATATTGAGTGGCTTGCATATTTAAGATTCCGGTTTTAAATAGAATAGGGTAGAGAAACATGGAAATCGTACCGAATAATACCACTGTTCCTACAGCAATTGCGGTTTTGTAGGCTTCGGATTTGAGCACATCTTCGGTTGCCAGAACAGCTGCTGCACCGCATACCGCACTCCCTGAGGCGACCAGGATGGAAGTGTCTCGATCCAGTTTTAGAAGTTTAATACCAACCAAAGTACCAATAATCATAGTGCTTGTGAGCATGATGATTGAAACTAATAACCCCTCTAAACCAATTTCTGCGATTTGCTGAAAAGTGATACGAAATCCGTAAAACACAATCGCTATTCTCAGCAATGTTTTTGCCGAAAATAACACTCCGGTTAACCACGATTGCGGAATTTTACTTCTTACGGTATTTGCAATCACGATTCCCAAAGCAATTCCAATCACAAGCGGACTGATTGCTAGAGATTTTACTGCCGGGATTTGAGCAATTAGTGTCGCAATTCCAGCGACAATTACAACTAAAATAATTCCTGAAATTTTGCCTTTATCCACTAGTTAACTTCCATGCAGAATACGAACACGAACGGTTCCGTCAATTTGCTCCAAATTATTTTTCAAGTCGTCAACATCAGTACCGTTTACATCCAAAATCACATA
>JAGRJO010000058.1 GCA_020442725.1 Lysobacterales bacterium | reverse complement strand
CAGCAGAAGTCGGTTATTTTATTGGCATTATCAGATTTCCGTTTAACCGCAAATTCATTGGCTTGTTTGGGTCTGTATCCTCGAAGTCCGGTATTGCGTTTAATTTCACGAATTACAGTGCTTTTATGACGATTTAGGATGTTTGCTATTTCAGTTTTGCTACAATTAGTTTTCAGCAGAGCTGATATCTGATATCTTTCTGCTTCAGTAAGATGTGAATAGTGTGACATTTGCAATCTCTTTTTGGGAAGTTCAACTGCAAGTGCAACACATCACATCTTACTTTTCAACTTCGATAAAAATTTTGTTGCACTTCGTTGTTGAATCCAGCCTTGTTTATAGCCAAGCAATTTCTCTGTTTTCTTTACTAAAAAAAATAGAACAAATGTAATCACATTCCTAGTAAGTTTAGCCTTAGAAAATAATGAACTCATTCAAAAGTCTAGTTTTATAAATTTCTACTCTAAATGAGTTCATTATTTGTTACATAAATTAATAATTTTAAAGTAAAGTGATTTATATTTATTATTTGCTTTTAATTTTAGCTAAAATGTGATCTCAATTCTAATATTTTATCTTCGTTTACTTGAACTTTGTCCTTGGTAATTTTCAACAATATATTATTGATGTCTCTTTCAGCTTTTTCCTTTTTTAACTGTTTTATCAAATCTTCTTTAACTTCCTCAAATGGAATTTCATGTTTTTTATTCACTGATGTTATTTCGACCAGTATTAATAAACTCTCATTCAATTCCAAAACATCGTCTATAATTCCTTTTTCATTAGAACTAAAAACAAACTTTGAAAACTTCTCTTGATTAGCATCAAACATATATTTTTCAATTTCATCTGAAAGAATAGCATTCATTTTTTCCAGATCTGCTTCACTGATTTCAGACAGTTTTTTTCCTTTTTCTATTAGTCTGTCTTTTAATTCGAGCAATTGGGACGACTTATTTTTTTTATCATCTTCATTGCTATTAAACATCACAGACAAATATATAAGTCCTCGTGACTCAGGAACTAAATAGTTATTATGGTTTATCAAATAGTACTCTTCCGCAACATCACCTATGTCTTCGTCAGATATTGAGTTTAATATCTCATCTTGGAATTTTCTATAAACGTTTCTTGCAATAAAAAAATTTGTAATCTTAGTTATTATTACATCTTTTTCTATTAGACTGAAATTATCGTTTATTTGAAAATTATACTGTTTTATTTCTTTTTCAATTTTTTTAGACAATTCATCAACATCAAATAAATTATTCTCACTTACGTAGTTATATACGTGTTTATAATTCAATAATGTTTTTAACGTACTGTCTAGTCTAGTTATATCATCCAAGAAGCCTTTCCGAATGTTTGGTGGTAACTGATAAATAAACCCCTCAACATCTTCAATGGTTAATTCAACTTCACCTTGCTTTACCAAGTATTCACCTGAATAACCATTGAACGTTAAAATAAGTAACAATATGAGATTTTTTTTTACTTTTCTAATCATATTACTGAGGATTTGTAGCCGATCTTAGTGTCATAATTAAACCACAATAGCTGTTACTACTATCGCAACCTGAGACTTGATAATTATTTACAGTATCATTTGAATGCACAATATTTAAATAATAAGTTTTATTCCTATCAATCTTACAGAATAAACTTGGGTTTGCGTCTGGCATATCAGACCAATAAAGTGAGCCTGTTGCTGAACCATTTGATTTACAAGTTGACTGACCAAGGTGAACATTAAAATCACCAGGACACTCGCTAATAGTTATCGTAGTTGCTGAAGATAATGGACCTTGATCATTTCCAGGAGGATTTAATGAATATCTTGCATACCTACCAGGAGTTCCTGAGTTAAATTGTGCTGCTACATACTGATTTCTTGTAATCGACAAATACATTGTTAAACCAACATCCCCGGGGAATGCAACAGGATTAGTTGTATTAAAGATCTCTTCATATTTACCATTATATGTACCTGGAGAAACCCCAGCGAATGTCGCAAGAATCGATCTGTCTTCCGCTCCACCTAGTATTGATGCTGCACTTCCTGCACAACTTGGCCACGTTGATCCAGTACCACCAGAAACTGTAACAGAGGCAACTTTTGTACCTGAACTTCCCGCTGTATTTGAACATATCATACTAAATGACATACTCTGCGTGATATTGGTTATTACTTGTTGATGTGTACCATTTGTTATATCTTGGGCAGGCATGACACCATTATCTGGCCAATCTCCTGATTTAGTACAAGATGTTGGATTGTTGCCTATGACCCAAGTTAATGTAGAAGATTGACCACTCGTTACACTTGTTGGATTAGCAGATAATGTTAATGTCGCTGGATTGACCACAACGATATTATCTACCACGCCACTGTTTGTTGTTTTTCCAAAAGTATTCGCACATGTTAGAGTGTAAGTACCATTATCTGTTACACCATTTTCTACTACAGACGTAACATAACTTACTGGAGGGTTAGATTGAGTCAATCCAGACCATGCAACTGTTTTATTGCAATAGACAGCATCATTTGACACTGTAGCTGATACGTCCGCTGAAGTTGTATTATTTTCTGTAATTGTAAAATCAATGACTGGAGCAGAGCCCGTTGGTTGCAAACCAAGCTCATTGCCGATATCCTCTGATGAAAATGATGTAACGACATTAATATCTCCCGATACTGGGTCTACAGTCATAGAACTATTTGTGTCTAATGGTAAAGTTACGTTTCCATCACTATATGATAAGTTGACATCTTGAGCTATAGTTGGCATTGCAACATTTAGTAATATAGATATCATAACTACTGTTTTATTTTTTTGAATTTTCATATCAATCTCTAACTTAAAGGGTTTAGAAAAATCTTTTTAGTGGGCGATATTATATTACACCAATTGTTAATTTTATCTTAAACAAATATTTTTTATAAAAAAAAAGTGGATGCTAGCGCACCCACTTTTTATAGATTATAAAGAAATTAATCAAATACTATTAATTATGGACCTGAAACAATATCTCTAGAATATCTATGTGCAAACAAACCTGCATAGTTAGCTAAGAGACCTTCACTAGCATTTCCGTTAACATATCTTTGAATAGCAAAACCAGTTACTGGTAAACCACCATAAGTTCTGTCATTTAAGTTGTCATCAGTGGATTGTGCAAAACTCAGCGCAACCCAACCAGTTGTAAAGTATTCTGCTTCAACAGCAGGTGTTTGAGGTGTTGCAGGCTGTGCTGGAACACTTTGAGTAGCATAGTGCGTTGTATTTCTTGAACCAAGAACCATAGATTCACCAGATACTCTGTCAGAATCTTCAAATTCAAGAACATTAGTTTCCCAACAGAAAACAGCGTCATCATTAGTAACAGTAGGCGGACGTGGAGAAGGAGGTCTAATCACCAATCTTGGATCAGGAGTTTGCTCTTCTCTGTCATACAATGCAATTGTATACACTTCACAAGCACCGTACTCACCAATTTCCTCGGTAAATGGCTCATAAGGCACAGAAATAAAAGGAGATCTATCTGGATCAACATAGTAATTCTTAGTTGGGAAAGTTACTACCCACTCAGTGTTTGCACCAATTCCATCTGATAATACATACTCACCAAAAATTTGATCGTGCATATAGACCGCACTTACTGCTTGAACCGGATTTGACATCCAGAAATCACTCACTACGGCTGCGTTTGCAAAAATATAACTGTTATTGTCATCACCGTCACCTAGACCTGGTTGCAAATTACCTGGATCAGTATGAGCTGGATCAACAAATACACCTTCGATAGCGTCAGCATTGTAGGCAACATCTGTTCCACCAACTACATCAATGATAGAAGCCGAGCCAAAAAGTCCACCTGTTGGAGACTCAAGTCCGTCATTCTCATCATTGGCCCAATCCAAAGTACCTGCACCTGACCAGTTATCAGTCAACACACCACAATCATTAGGAACACCACCATTATGTAAAACACCTGTTTCAGTCGTCAAATCATCAATGTTGCCCATTTCAATCATCTCAAAATGACCTTCAGTACATCTCTCTAACTCCCATCCGCCTGGATCATACACAGGATCAGCAGCAGCACCAACAAATGCCCATGGTAAAAACTCATAGCCTGACAAAACAGCAGGATCAGTACAAGATTTGTCGTTAGTAACGATTTTAACTGTATCTTGCCCTTCAAAACCTGGTGAATACAAAGAAGTTGCACTTGCTGCAACTAGACCTGCTGTCCACACATCATAAGGAGACAAGTACAAGTTAAAGTCAAGACACTCGCGAGAATTCTTACCTTCTAAGAATCTAACTTTTACAGCTTTAGTTCTATCAGATGTATTAACAACTGAAATCAATGTATTCAGACCGTTGTTTACTGTATAGTATGGATATACTAGTACTTGACCAACACCATCTGAATTTAAATTAACTGCGTTTGAAACACTAGCAATACCAGCAACACCAGCAATACCAGCAACAACTGCAGTTGTTAAATTATTTCTTTTCATTTTTATAAACTCCTAAATATATTTATACAGAGCTATAGGGCATTCAAATTTAACTAAACTCAAATTTAACTTATAGCTTGTCCAAATGTTACTTTATTTCAAATTAAAGCACAAGAATAAAATCACCTTTTACTCATTTTTTGTTTGGTTGGAACATTGTACCAGACATTTTCCTTCATAATCCAATTTTCCTCTTGTGTTGACTCCATTTCAATTTTCTCTCCTCCTACTCCCTTGAAAGTATATTCATACTTGATATCCAAATAAACCTTACACACACTTTCCTTTGAGCAATTTTTTTTTATATTATTCGCCTCAAGCCATTTTACCTTACTAAAGCCCATACGCTTTATATAAGCTGTTTCTGTTTCGTTTTTCCTCCAACCCGGACTCAGAAATTGATAGGCAGTCTTGAAGTCCTTATTGATTTTTGCTGTCCAGTAGTCTTTAACTCTATTGTCAAGTTTACCTTTTTCCTTATCTGTACAAGCGGAAAGTAATAATATTGTTGATATCAATAATAGTTTTATGTTTTTCATTTCTCTCTTATTCCTGTGTTTCTTTCACATTTAATGGTTTCAAACCTTTAAATTGGTTTGCGTATTCTTTTGTTAATTGTTTCGCTTGTTCCGGGTTTTCTACAACTGTTGGGGTGATTAAAACCAGAAGCTCTGTTCTTTCTATATCTTTTGTCTCATTTTGAAAAAGCTTTCCAAGCAATGGAATTTTTTTCAAAACAGGAACTCCAGCTGTTGCTCGTCTATCAACATGTTTAATCAGACCTCCCATAACAACTGTTTCACCGCTTTGCACCGCAATTTCGGTTGATAAAGTTCTGTTATCAATTGGAACATCATTTGTTTCAGCATTAGGAGTGCCAGGAACACTAACTTCTTGAGAAAGTTCTATATACACCAATCCACCCGGATTAATCCGGGGTGTTATCTGTAAATCTGTACCAGTTTGCTTGTAAGATACAGTACGAAAAACTCCACCTGTCACGCCAGTATTCGTATTACTATAACTATTAGTTGGGATGGGGATTTGTTGTCCTACATTTATGCTTGCCTGCTTATTATTCAAAACCAACATTGATGGTGTAGACAATACTGTAGCCACACCATTCTTTTGCAAAGATGTTATTGTTGCATTTACATCAATACCCGTGAGCACATAACTTAAACCATTTCTCCCCAACGAAGAGGATTCTGTTTCCCTAATACCTCCAAGACCCTTTATATTTGTATTAGATGAGCTACTACTAGCGGCTGACCCAAACAACCAATCCACACCAAATTGAAAATTGTCAGACAATGTAACTTCAATAATTTTCGCTTCAATAAATACCTGCAACGGCTCAATGTCTAATCTTGATATTGCAGACATTATAGACTCATAATCCTGTGCATTTGCACTAATTAATATCTGATTGTTTTCTTCGATGGCTGTGAAGTTAATTCCGTCTTTATTGCCTCCGGAAGAGTTTCTGGTTTTTGTAATTTCTTTGGAGTTATTTGTATTTGAACCAATCTCCTTGCCATTTAAACCGGGCGCGACATTTCCTGAGCTACTCGCTTTAGAACTGCTACTTGAACCTCCGCTTCCACCAAATACATCATTCAAATAACCGGCCAAGTCAGTAGCTTTGATGTTTTTGACATTATAAACATAGAGATTACTGGACGCTTCGGCATCGGCTCTATCTAATCTTAGAATCCACTCTTTTGCCTTGTGTAAATACTTCTTCTGAGGGGTTATTACCATGATTGCATTGAGTCGTTCTATTGGCATAAAGCGAAACATTCCTGCTAAAGGGTTATCTGCTCCCTCACCAAACAGCGCTTCAAGCTCGCCCACTATCGTTCCAGCCTCAACACGTTCCAAAGTGAATATTCCTGTTGACATTCCTTCCAACCAATCGACATCGAATATCTTTATTGTATCCATATACATGGATAACTCTCTTTTGGTTCCGGACAAAAATAGTAAATTTCTGGCATTATCTGCTTTAACCACCGCTCCTTCTTTGGCATAAGGCGCTAGTATTTTTTCCATTTCCGATGGAGCGATATAATCCAAAGGCACAACCATCACGGTATATCCTTTACGCTGTTCAATTTCACCATAACTAGGAATCAAATTGCCTTTAATCGCATCAGACTTTGCCATCACATGATATCTATCTTCAATAAAAATGATAGATGCATTATTCCAACTCAATAACATTTCCAGAATTGGCATAACCTGATCTTTATTGATTGGCTTGACTGTTGCAAATGTTACAGAACCTGAAACTCCCGGAGCAATCACATAATTTTCTTTGAGGATTTGCCCCAAAATTAAATTGACAACCATCGGCAACGGATCGCCTTCAAAATTGAAAGTAATGTCGCCTTTAGCTGTGATGACTTTTTCTTTATACTTCGCCGCATCCATGTTGATAAACTCGCCGCTTCCCGGATAAAACTCATGTTTCTCCTTTTTCGCGTCCGCTTCATCTTGTTCATTGACATTGAAAACCGCTCCGGAGTATTTATTGGATTCCAAGCCTTCCAAATAGTTATTCCCATCAATTTCTTTGGGCAAATCAACGCGATTCGATGCACATGACATCAATCCGATTATTGAAAATACTATGATTAATTTTTTAATCACTCACTATCTCCTGATTTTTATTCTTACTTATCTTTAGCCGCATTCGCTCTCATTTGAGCTCTTCGTTCAGCAATTTTTCTGCGTATTTCTTCAGCACTGTTACGCTTGTCATCTGATGTTTCTTGCTTCGCATCATCGGAAGCTGTCACTGCTTCAGCTTCATTCTTCTTGTTTTTGCCTTTGTTTTTTCCCTTGCCTTTTCCGTTGCCCAAATCACCACTAAAAACTTCCAACTCCAACTCTTCAGTTTTATCATCATCTGAGACTAAAGTGACCTTTCTACTTTCGATAGACTCCAATGTCCAACCTCCTTGCTCACCCTCCAAAGGCATACCTACTTGATAGGTAGAGCGCTCATTGGTTACTGTATCCAATATCATTGCATAACTTTGTTCCGGTGTGATTACAACACCGGTTAATTGAGCTTTAAGTTCACTGATAACCAATTCAGGTAATTCTTCAGTAGTTTTGATGGGTTCAACAAACGGTTTTCTATCTTCACTAAACAAAGGATTATCATTAACCTTGTTTAATAAATCCATTCCGTCCGTTTTTACATCGGAACCCTCAACATCTGCCACCTTTGGAACAACCGGTAATTCAGGTAAGTTTTCTTCGTCTATTTGTATTTCTTCAATAGAGTTGCCCCAACCAAGCATTTGGATACTGGCTATTACCAAAAAGATTGCTAATGCAATGATAAGAACTTGTCCAAATAAGTTATTCTTCATTTTTCCGCCTGTCTCACGGGATTGTTCATATAAGCATACAAATCAAAGCGCACTTCCAGCATTGGTTTAACCGGCGCAACATTGCGGCGTGAATTGCTAATTATTCGTTGTTCCATTTGAAGATCATCCACGAAAAGATGTGGAGAATTATTTTCTATATCAAACAAAACTTTTGCCATCTTATCAAAGTGACAACGCATCCTCACTTTTAAAATGATTTTCTCGAAACCATCAGGATTATTATCCCTACTTGGTGTATTACTAATCGGTTGACAATCTGTCGAAGACTCCGTATTTTGTGCAACTATTCCTTTAAACAGCGTTGTTAGTTCGGCTGTTCCTAAATTATAGGTATCAGCGTTTAGAAAATTGGTGTTGTCACCCATTGTTTCTCGAACTTGCGCTATACGAATCTGTAACTCGGGGATTTGACTGCTCAATTCTGTATATTCTTTTCTTTCTTCTTCCAAGCCGGATATCTCTTCGTTCATTAAAGAATGATCATTCGCAAATCCTTGGAAAAACAGATAATAAATCACCATCGCAATCAAAACAAGAACCATGATTGCATACCATTTTCCCATATCAGAACGGAAATTAAGTTTAGCAGAATCAATTGCCATTCTCTTCCTCCGCTGGTGGTTCTTTCAATTCAGCTTTAATAGTAAATTTTTCTTTGCCGGTTCTGGGATCAGGTGTCGTTGAAACCAATTGAGGTACAAAAATATTTGGTGAAGCATCTAATTTGGCAATCAAGCTGTTTGCATTATTTGATTGTCCTACAATTTCCAAACTATCACCGCTGATTTTGAATCTGGTGATATAGGTATGTTCCGGAAATACACTCGTCACTTCAGATAAAACCGTCATTAACTGAGGCGTTTCTTTCTTTTTATTTTGCAGAAAACGACTGGAAACAATCGTATCTTTCAACTCTTTACGCAATTGTTTTGAAATCCTAGCGTTTTGTTGAAGTTTAGAGTTTACCTCTGTAAGCGTATCTATTTTCTTTTGCTTATTTGCAATTGAAGTCTGCATAATGAAATAAATTAATGCCACAAGGATTACCATCAACCCTATATTCAATTTTAAATTGAACAGATTTCTGGTTTTCCTGTTTTCTAAAGGTAATAAATTGATTCCTAAACTGGCAGGCACGCCCTGTGGATTGGAAATATTCACGTCCACGCCATTCAGAGAAATTGATTTGTCCTCACAAAGCTCCATGATTTTGGAAATTCTTTCCTTGGGTGCAACAGCTAAATCAACAAAAACCTTTGTTTCATCAGAGTTTTGCTTGTCAATTTTATGACTGATATAAACTTGATCCGCTTTGAAAGGCACAAACTTATCCAGTTCGTATTGAATCACATCATCCAAATTATCTTTGGCCGCCTGAGGCCAAGTCGCTTTTCGAACTAAAACCTCATCGCCAGATAACAAAAAATAAATCTCTACATCCTTGCCATCGGCTTGAGTTGAAATGTATTGAACCTGATGCCACCACTGTTCTTCATCCAGATTTTGCAATTCTTCTTCAGTTACATATTTCTCAACACCATCTCCTTTGTCCAACCAAACCTCTATAAGTTCGTCTTTTGGAATCAAATAAACTTTAACCGCCTGATGAAAAATTTTGTCCTGATAGTTTTTTGGAACAAATGACTTTAATTCACCGGTCCACCAGCGAATAAAACGACCTATGGATGAGGATTCATACCATTGGCTTAAATCATATTGTAACTTATCAATTGTATTCATATTTAATAAATTCAAACATCTTACAGATGCTCATTATCGCGCCACCTTAACACTCTAAACGGCCTGCCGTTGACAGTACCGCCCAACCTGATTGTAGCATCCATTTCTGCCCAATGACCATTGCTGAGTGTCGCTTTTGTTTTAATACTGAAAGCCACTCCGCCACCACGTGTTGCTCCGCTTTGCTCATCTCCTAGCATCGGCAGCTCTCTATCCAAACCTTCGGTTTGGCTTCTTTCTTCAATAAAGGCTCTGGCATCTTCTCTCTCTATTCCCGGCATTGCCATCAATGCTTGTTCAGGTGCATAGGTAATGTTGATATCTCTGTTTCCTGAATAGACAGTTATTGCCGGTTCTAACTGGCGATACATATCATAATTGATTCCCATGACTTGCTGAAGTTCAGGAACCGTATCAAACAAGGCATCTTTCGCTCCGTAGGGATAACCTTCTGCTTCATAGTCATCATCTTCAGCTCCATCCAGACCTTTAATGTCATCATTGTCACGCCAGTCAATCACTTTTTCGGCATAAGACATCGCTTCATCCTCGCTCATGCCCAATGAGGCAAAAAGTCCGACCAAAAGTTCAGCACTTGCCAAATTTATATCAATTTTTCCTGTTTCATCAGTGATATAAATTTCAATTTTTGTTTCTTCCAATTCCATC
>JAGRJO010000057.1 GCA_020442725.1 Lysobacterales bacterium | reverse complement strand
ACCATTGAAGATTTACTGGAAGAAATTGTTGGTGATATTGATGATGAAACCGATGAGGAAGAAGAAGCGTTTGTTCAAAAAGTATCTGACGGTCTTTTCAGAATCAATGCTCTGCTAACTATTGAAGAGTTTAACGAAGAGTTTGGCACCGAATTCGACAATAGCGAATTTGACACCGTCGGTGGCATGATTGTCAATGCTGAAGGTCGTTTACCAGATGTGAATGAAGAGATTGATTTCGGCAATTTTAAATTCAAAGTATTATCCAGCGATAACAGACGTTTGAAAACTTTGGAATTAACATTGGTTTAATGAAGTTTACAGTTTCACTGCTAATATTCTTGCTTCTTTTGCTTTTATGGCAAAACTCTGGTGCACAAAATCATGCCGATAATGTTGAAGTTGATCTTATCACCATAGGTGTGGGTCCTGATTACTGGGAAGCTTTCGGACATACTGCAATCCGGGTTAAATCAAGTAGCTATGATTATGTTTATGGCTTTGGTTATTTTGATTTTAACGAAGAGGATTTTTTCCTTAAATTTGCCAAAGGAGAGAGTCGTTATTTTCTAGGAATCGAACCCACCCAACAAGCGCTTGAATCTGCAATAGAAAGCGGACGAACCGTTTGGAAACAAAAGCTGAATCTCGATCATGAAGAAAAAGCTAAACTAATTCGTAAACTCAATTATTTGGCTCAACCTGAAAACCGCTACTACAAATACGATTATTTTCGTAACAATTGCACCTCAAGAATCCGCGACATTATTGATGATGTTACACATGGTGAAATATTGACATCATTACACTCCATCGAAAACGGACAAAGCTGGTATGACTTAACATTTCCTGCAAAAAACCAAAGCTGGATGAATTTGGGAATTGCCATCGCTTATGGTTTGCCTGCATATAAAGACCGCAATCAATGGCAGCTATCAATTTTTCCTGATGTATTTGCCCAAGATTTGGAGAATATCAAGGCAGAGTGGGTTGGCAAACTAGAGTTGGTTCATCAACCAAAACCGGAAGAGTCAGTTTTCAGTCAATACAGTTTCTGGAAAACTCACTACGCAATGTTTGCAATTGTCATCCTCATGTTAATTCTATTGCATTACGGTAAAACGGCGATGATCGCTGTCAATAGTTGGCTAATTTTACAATCATTGGTCGGAATAGGGTTATTGCTATTATGGTTTTTTACCAGTCACAGCGTTGCAGCAAATAATGTAAATGTACTTTTGTTTTTCCCTCTGGCTTTTTTGTTTCTCTTCAAAACATTAAGAAAAGAAAAGTTAATTACTTTCTATGTCATTATCAATATGCTGTGGCTAATTGCAGCGATTGTATTCACCAGCATATATCTTTTCGGATTTATGATGATTAATGTGATTGTGGCGAATCAGATGATTTTGAAGTCCAAATCGAAAAACTTAGTTTGATATCAAAGAAAAACCGTCATTTCGAGCGTAGTCGAGAAATCTAAATTATAAAATTATCGTGCCTGATTTGTTTCATCATCTTTCTTCTCGTTACTTTTGCTTGTGCGAAAAGTAACACAAAACACACCCCAAACTCTCAGCCTCTGGCTTCCCAAAATATTTTCACTAATTTGGCGTTTGCTTGAACTCATGTCGCAAGCGACATTCAAACATAAGCAAACGTAAATCCAAATTTTCAAAAATATTTCGGTGAGAGTTAAGGGGGATTATTGTTTTGTTGGAAACTTAATGTGGAGTTAACAGGAAAATTTGGAGCGCAAGGGAAAATTTTTCGTTTGATGCGCTTTGTTATGCATTGCCATTAGGCTTTATGTTCTCTCTCAATAGCCACATCTAGTGCTTCACAAATTCGCTTTTCTCGGGTGGCCGGTTTTACAGCTTCCTGTATACGACGAATCAAATAATTTCTCTTTCCGGGGGGGATATCCATAAAAGCATCTATCATCCCTTCAGTTTCTAATAAATCCAATAATTCATCAGGAACATCTACATCATTAGGGTCTAAAACCACAAAGTCCAGCTTAACTCGATCACCCGACTTGGTTTTTGTAAGCTTACGAATTTTTGCCTTAATTCGAATGTAGTGTTTACCACCTCCTACTGGAAAAAGGCTTACCTGAAATAACTCTGAATTGTTTACACTTGCATTCACTAGTACAGGACCTCTAGTACCAAGTGAATTCGTGATCTTCATGGGCACACGAACTGCGCAGTAATCCATGCCCTCAGCCCAATTCTCTAGTTTTGCATCGAAACTGAAAAGCTTTCCTACTAAAGATTTATCTATCATCGTCATTCCTCAGCAAAAACTTCATAATGAGTCACTTTATCTTCAAATTCCAGTAAGAAGTTTTTATCCTCATCGTAGTATTTAGGTGTTTCATAGTCTTCGCCGGCAAAGTTTTTTATCACTTCCAGATTTTTCCAATAGGTGATAAGGGTGAAATGAGCAATATCATCTGTGACATGTCTCAAAAAAGATAATTTTACAAATCCTTCGGTACTTTTATAGTCTGGGACAGCCTTGGCTTTCATGAATTTTGTGTATTCTTCCATATCCGAAAGTTTGGTAGTCCCATGCCATATTCTTGCAATCATATTTTCTTACCCCAAAAATGGATAACGATAATCCGTTGGCGGAACAAAAGTTTCTTTAATTGTTCTTGGAGACATCCAGCGATAGAGATTGAGGGCACTTCCTGCTTTGTCGTTGGTTCCTGAAGCACGTCCGCCACCAAAAGGCTGTTGTCCGACCACGGCTCCTGTCGGTTTATCGTTGATGTAGAAGTTTCCGGCTGCGAAACGCAGTTTGTCCATCATGTGGTTGATAACATAACGATCTTGGGCATAAATCGCACCGGTGAGAGCATAAGGTGAGCCTTTATCGCATAATTCCAATGTCTCATCCAGTTGGTTGTCATCATAAACGTAGATGGTTAGAACCGGTCCGAAGATTTCTTCGGTCATGGTTTTGAATTTCGGATTGGTGGTTAAAACAACAGTTGGTTCAATGAAGTAGCCAACTGATTTATCACATTTTCCGCCGATTATCACATTGGCATCATCGGCATTTTTAGCAAATTCGATGTAGTTTGAAATTTTATCGAATGAACGCTCATCAATCACGGCATTGATAAAATTGCCGAAATCACGGGTCGAGCCCATTTTAAAACTGGCTAAATCTTCCTGTAAATAATCTTTAACCGCATCCCACATTGATGCCGGGATATAAGCACGGCTGGCTGCGGAACATTTTTGTCCCTGATATTCAAAAGCACCACGAGATAAGGCTGTGGCAACGGCTTTAGGGTTGGCGGATTGATGGGCAAAGACGAAATCTTTACCACCGGTTTCTCCAACCATGCGCGGATAGGAGTGATAACGGTCGATATTTCCACCGACTTCTTTGTAAATGTGTTGGAATGTTCCTGTTGAACCGGTGAAATGCACGCCGGATAATTCCGGACGAGGCAACAAAACTCTACCCGCATCAGGACCATCGGCAGCAACCATGTTAATCACACCATCGGGCAGTCCGGCTTCTTTGAAAACCTGCATAATAATGTGTGCCGATAGCATTTGTGTATGAGATGGTTTCCAAACCACGGTGTTGCCGACCAATGCCGGAGTTGAGGGCAGGTTGCCGGCAATTGCGGTGAAATTAAACGGTGTAATTGCTAACACAAAACCTTCCAACGGACGCCAGTCCAGTTGATTCCAGATTCCTTCGGAAGAAATTGGTTGCTCACGCATGATTTCCTGATAGTAATAGGCATTGAATCTGAGGAAGTCGATAAATTCACAGGCCGAATCAATTTCTGCCTGAAAGCAGTTTTTCGATTGTCCCAACATCGTCGCCGCATTGATAGTGTTGCGATAAGGTCCTGCAAGCAAATCAGCTGCTTTCAGAAAAACCGCAACACGAGATTGCCATGGCATGGAACGCCATTGTTCCTGAGCAGCTAAAGCGGCATCAACAGCATTATTCAATTCTTTGTCGCCCGCTAGATAAGAAACTCCAAGAATATGCTGATGATTATGTGGCATCACCACATTTTCAGTTTTATCTGTGAAAACATCCTTACCGTTGATAACACAAGGAATTTCATATTTTATCGCTGCCATTCTATCCCACTCAGCTTGAAGAGCCAAAGTTTCGGCAGAACCGGGAAGATATTGACGAACCGGCTCGTTGACCGGATGAGGAACGCTTGGAATATGTGAACTTATCATAATTTTTCTCGTGTTATCCCCATTCAGACGGGAATTAAATAAAAACTGGATTAATATTTAAAAGATTCCTGCCTGCGCAGGAATGACGGTATTTTGGGGGAGTATTTTAATTGACCGGCTTGCTGTCTTCAAGTTTTGACAGGAAACATCTTAAAGCATTGATAGGAAGAAATTAACTTAAAAAAATTTACTGTAAATGTCATAAATTTTTTCTCTATTCCGTAACAAGGAATAAATACATAAAAAATTGAGAAAAAATCATGAAACTCAGAACTATTATCGCTTTAGCGTTTTTGTTTACAACTTCACTATCTTTTAGTGTTGATTTTACTGTCAATTCCTTTAGTGACTTAATTGATGATAGTCCCGGCGATGGTAATTGTGACGCAACCGAACAATTGTTTCAATGCACATTGCGAGCTGCCATCATGGAAAGCAATGCACTTGGTGGTGTTGATACTATTTATCTTCCTGTAGGAATATTTACCTTAACAATACCAGGTGAGGATTTAGATGCCTTTGTGGGTGATTTGGATATTAATGAAGAAGTTCATATTGTCGGTGCAGGAATGGATTTGACAATCATTGATGGTGGCGGAATTGATCGGATCTTTCAGTTTTTTGGTGTGAGCGGAAGCGTATCCAATCTGACATTGAGAAATGGCGGTAATGCTCTGGCGACCAGTCATGGTGGTGCTATTCTCACTCAAGGGGGTTCAATGACAGAGGTTGCGATTGATAATGTAAAATTTATAAATAACAGAGCCAACGACGGCGGAGCGGTTTCATTTCTGAATGGTGCAGGAAGTATCAAAAACAGTATCTTTGATAGCAATTATGCCGTTAGCATTGGTAATAATGAATTTGGTGCTGCGGTGAGTTGCTTTTATTGTGATTTTATAATGGACTCGACACAGGTTACCAATAACTATGATGCATTTAATGCCATATTTGTGGAAGAAGGTTCCGGCAAGTTTATTAATTCCACTTTTAGCACAAATGCAGGAACGGGGATTTTTGCAAAAAATTCAGATGCGTCGATACGTTTCAGTACGTTTTATAATAACACTGAGGGGAACTTAGCACTTTACAGTTTTGATAGTAGCAATTTATTTGAGATAGGATTTTCAGCGTTTCAGCGTGTGGCGAATGGCAATTGTGTGTCTTCAGGTGTTCCGGTTTCTTTAGGTTATAATGTTTTGAATGATAGCTCCTGTGGTTTGATGAATATTGGTGATATGGAAGATATCGACCCGATGCTGGAACCACTTCATCAAAATGGTGGTAATATGATCAGTCATATGCCATCAGTTGGTAGTCCTTTGATTGATCAGATTCCTGTCGGTGATTGTATTGGGTTTCTTGCAAATCCTATGACAATTGATCAAAGAGGTGATTTGCGTCCAATTGGCGATCATTGTGATATTGGGGCAATTGAACGTGATTTAATTTTTGCAAGTGGTTTTGATTAACTTCCTGCAAACGGAGTACCCAAAATACCGACTGCCAGTTCTGCCCAAGTCAGCAAAAAGATAAGTACAATTGAGACTATAAGAAAAACTTTCTTTTTACTGTTTTTGCGGATGACATAGTCGAGAGCTAATCCGGCTGTAAACAAAAGCACTCCCATTATCAGAAAGTCCGCCAGATCCCAGCGGACTTCTTCTGAATAAAACATAGCAATAAATGGTATCAATAAAATACTTAATACAATTGAAAGGATAATCAATAATCTTTTCAAACTCATTCTACTTCTCTGTAATTACCATTTGTCCATCTGCTTTGCCAACAGCGCGGATTTCCGGACGATACATATCTTCAACTAAAGATGGCGGAACAGTAAATTCTCCGGGTGTGACCGCACGAGCCAAGTAAAATAAATCGTTATCTTTGTATGAAGAAAGCGATAATGCAGCAATAAAACGATCATCACGATATTCGCTGTGTTTGACATAAGTATTTGATGTCCAGTCGTAAATGTATTTGCCATCAATTTTGATTTCATCCAGTTTCATTGAATGTTCCAAATTTTGATTTTCCAATTCCAGTCCTGCCGGCAGTAATTCAACTAACATGGCATCAGGAAGGTAGGAGTATTTTTTATCCAACGTCATATTGATATGAACCAAAACCATATCGCCGGTTTTGATATTGCTGATATCTAGGTTGTCGCCTTGTAGATTAAAATAACGACGTTTCACTTTGATGCCATTGCTTTCAGCTTGTGGTTTCAAGGAGTAGCCTTGTGTTTTGAAGTCTAAATACAGAGGCATATTTCCATTGTTGGTGATGGTGATACTGCTTTTGGCTTTTTTATCATGTAAAACTTTAATCAAATCTTCGGCTTGATTATAGATGTTTTCTTCATCATTAATGCTGAGACTGGCATTCCACTTTTCGTTACCATTTCTGTTTTTATCCAGCTCTTTGGCGGTGCGGAACAGAGCTCCGCGTTCCTGAGTGGATAACCAACGATTGGATAGGATTTCGCTTTGTAATGGTTTGACAAGTTGCAATGCTGAACTTGGCAAACTTTGAGCCAGATTGCTTTGCAGGCTGAGTCCGATGATTTGAGCATAGTCTCGAACTTTAGAACCATAATCACCGTAATAGCTGTAACGGTTTTGTTGCCATTTAAAATCAATCGCTCGTTGCCAGGCATCTTTAGCACGTTGGTTGTCACCGAGTTGTTCCAGAGCTAAAGCTAAATAGGCAAGTGGTAACGGACCTTTTGAGTTTTGGTAGTTGGAATCATAAATTTTTCTTACATCCTGCAAGTTGACACTTTTCACCGACGCTAACACATAGGCGGCATACGCTTGATAACTCAATTTGTAATAGTTTTCGTTGGATAAATATTTTTTCAAATCGGAATAGAGATAATTACGACCTTTGACATAGTATTGCAGTCTCTTAACTGCATTATCTATGGCTTGTTGCGATATGGTGTAACCGAGAGAACGGGCCTTCAATAAAAATTCTGTGGCATAAACGGTTAGCCAATACTCTTCGGGACTGTCATTGTTCCATAAGCCGAAACTGCCATCATAGCGTTGCATACCAAGCACTCTGCCGATGGCTTGTTCGATTAACTCAGTGCGTTTGGAGAAAATTTCTGCTTGCTTTTCTGAAGTGAACAAGCCTAAATCCTGCTTTTCAACCAGTAATAATGGCCATGCTCTGGAAGTGGTTTGTTCCAAACAACCATAAGGATATTGAATCAATTGTTGAATATGTTCTTCGGCATTGAGAACTGGAGTATTGGAAATTTTCAAAACCGATTTCAGGTTGCTTTCATCAAGATTTGCAAATAAGTTGCTATCCAGATTGTAACTTTTATCGAGATCAATGACCTCAGTCGTACTATTGACAACCGCAGGGTAGGCGGGACGGATTCCTAAACCCCAAGAGCGATTCACCGAAAAGTTATCGTTTCGCTTCATATTGGCAACAACACTCACTTGTCCCATTCCGCTGTAAACTTCGGCAAGTAAAGGAAGTTGCAAAATTTGTTTTTCATTAGCAGCCAGTTTAACTTGCTGATTTAATATTTTACCACCCAACGAATCAGATGCGATAACTTGTAAATCAATGGTTTGCTCGTTGTCTTCAGTATTGTGCACATCTATGGTTGCGAAAGTTTGATCGCCTTTGGCTATAAAACGAGGTAAAGATGTTTCAATAACAACCGGAGCAGCTATTTTCATGTGTGTGTCAGTTCCGGCAAATTGGTTATCATTGAACGCTAATGCCATTAAGCGGACTTCACCGTTGAAATAAGGCAATTTGAATTTGATTTCAGCTTCACCGTTTTTATCAAAAGGCGTTTTCTCGCTTAAAAGTGAAACAATTTGCACATCTGAACCGGGAGCTTCACCACCGCGATTGATATCGGCATCACCGCCAAATTTCTGCGTGGCATTCTTGCCATCCATCAATGCGATAATTGAACCGTAAATATCACGGATGGCAGTAATATAACCTCTTGCCTCAAAAAACCAGTCATGAGGTTTTGGAGTTTTGAAGTTGCTGATACTTAAAACACCGGTATCCACCGCAGCTAAGGTGACGAAGGAAGGAGTTTCTTTGTCGAGATTAGTTGCCTTAACCTTAATGGTGATTTCCCGGTCCGGGAGTGTTTTTTCAGGAGCTTCAATGGCAAGATTGATTTTTCTGTTATCTCGATTTAACGGCAGATGAATCACACCGAAAGCTCGTTTGGGCAGGTGCTTGCGTTTGAGTTCTCCTTGATTGATGACCATGACTGTTGCATGGAGGTCATGACGCTTCCAGTTGGACATAACAGGAATGTCGATAATTTGTTCCGCCTTCTCGAGTTGAATAGTTTTTTGCCAAAGCAAATCATCAGACTCTACAGTCACCAATGCTGTGCCAGTATAAGGAGCAACGACTTTGAGTTTGGCATCCGCATTTGGAGCAACAGAATGGCTTTGCCATTGCAGATTGACTTGATCGGGTTTTTCAGCATTGGCATAATCAGGGTCATACCAACGCCAGCCTGAGAAGAACCGATTGCTGGTAATCAGATTTTGGTTTTCATCGCGGACTTCAAGGCGATAATAGCCATAATCGAGTGGAAACTGGATGACAGAAGCATCATCTTTGCCGATATTGATAATGTCGCTGAAAACAGGCACATTCTTTTCACTTTGATTGTAACTCCAGCCATCATCACCCCAATGCCAGTATCTTTGCGAGTTTTCACGAATCAGTAAAACTTCAGAATTATTTAGTTCTGTTCTTTCACCTTGTCGGTTGATAGCAATCAATTCTACCATGCTATCACTGTTTGGACTGGCATAATCACCATCCCATAATTGCTTGACACCGACAGCGATTTCATGAGGCCAGATTGTGTGTTCGATTTTTCTGGAAATCGGACGACCACCGGATTCATAAACATTGACATGGCTTTTTATTTGCAAAGGGAACTGTGTTTCCGCCCAGTTGGGTTGAATTGAGATGACTCCTGAACCTTTTTCATCCAGTAATTTGGATGGTGTCGTGAAATTGTAGTCGTAATCTTTGTAGTTGTTTGAACCAAACACATAGTCTTTAAACTCAAACATTTGAGTTTGTGCCTTTATAGTGACTGTTGCATCATAACGGTTTTTAGCGGCCGGAGCTCCATAAAGGTAATCACTTTGAACTTGTATCTGCGGTGTTTCTAAACTGGAAATATTAGAGCCATTATCTCCGGCGTTGAGGTCTAGTTTCAATCGCTCAGGCATAAAATCTTCAACGGCAAATTCATAATTGAAAATATCGTTATTTGCCAGTTTGGCATGAAATTGCCATGTTCCGGTCATAGCATCTTTGGGAACATTGAATTCAGTTGTGTAGAATGAATTTTCATCACCTTGCCAGTTGATTGTTTTGATGGTTCGGTTATCGGGACGTTTGATTTCAACACGCACCGGTGTGGCTTTGACCAATTGTCCGTCATCATCACGCAGTAATGCATTGATATGAACAGTTTCTCCGGGGCGATATAAATTTCTGGGTGAATATAAAAATAATTCTTGCGGTTTATGTTTGCGGTAAGCAAGATTAAATTCAGATAAATCCATTGGCATTTGATTCATGCGTATGATATTTGATTCATATCCTTTGGTAGCAATTAACAAATTGGCTTTGTGAATATTTTCATTGGTAAAACGGGCAAATCCTTTATCACTGGAATTTTGTTTTTCCAGTTGGTTGCCTTTTTCGTCATATAAAGTCAGCTCAACATCAGCAAATGGCTCAGCAGTAGATAAATTATGTGTGAAAACAGCCATTGAATTTTTGTACATTCTGGATTGTAATCCCAGATTGGTAATCGAAAACCAGCTGCTTTCAACTTCATAAGGATAGTTGTCTGAAGGAATCATGGTCACGAAGTACAAACCCGATTGCTGAATGGTTTTTATATCTGCCAGAGAAATATTATGAACTTCGGTTTTATTTCTTTCACTATCTATCGCAAATTGTCCGGTATAAATCAAGTCGGCAAATTCAGAGATTTTGTCCAGATAGTAAATATCCTTCATATTTGGATTCATCAAAAAACGATGATATTTGTCGGGATGAATTTTCCAGAATTTCAAATCCACAGCACTCACATTGACGGCTTCAATCGGAAGTTTGTTACTTTCACGCAGTAAAGTATTGCCTGAAGAAACAAACCGAACTTTTTTCTGCTTAGGATTGGTTTTGATGGTTTTTGCAAAGGGTGTGGAGAGTTGTTTGTTATTAATTGATGATAATGTGGCCTCAATAGCCACCTGATATTCGGTTTCCGGCTGGATAAATGGAAAGTATAAAACACGTTTGTTATCACTATAAATCCAGTCACCATTCACCGATTGGTTGTTGGTTGTGACTGTAATGCCTTCGGAAATTTGATTGGCTGCTGGTAAGCTGAGATTGATTTGCAAGGCCGGCGCATTTTTATACTGATCTTCGGTGATGCTCAAAACTTTGAAATCAGCATTTTCAGAATATTTCAATTCATGAGCGGTATTGACTCTGCCTGTTTTTGCGGGGGTATTTGTGTTTGGGCTTTGTTCTTCGGTTTGCTCCGAGCAAGATACAAGAAAGAACAGAACAGCAATA
>JAGRJO010000056.1 GCA_020442725.1 Lysobacterales bacterium | reverse complement strand
AATGAAAATCAATTGAATTTGATTGCGGTTATAAACACCCATGAGCATTGGGATCACACTCAGGGGAATGCTGCATTGGTGGAACAACATCAATGTGAAGTTTGGGCTCATGAGAATGGTAAGGGCAAAATTCCACAATTGAGCCGAACTTTCAAAGGTGGAGAAGTCATTGAATTGAGCAAAGATGTGATTTTGGAAATTCTTGATACACCCGGACATTCTCTTGCTCATTTGTGTTTTGTTCTGTATGAAAACTCAAAAGCTCAATGTGTTTTTAGCGGTGATATTCTATTTAATGCCGGAGTTGGAAATTGTCATAATGGTGGCAATGTTGAGGATTTATACACAACGATTCGTGATAGATTATCTACTCTGAATGATGATGTTGTCGTTTATCCGGGTCATGATTATTTGGAAAACAATCTTAATTTTACTTTGAATCGAGAACCATCTAACCAAGTTGCGAAGCAATGGTTACAAAAGTGTCAACATAACGATGTTTTTAATAACCCTTTAACCACCACGATTGCCGATGAGAAAGAAATCAATACTTTCTTACGACTGGATAGTGATGAAATCGTTAAAAACTTACCGATAAAATGTGAAACTGAAAAGCAGGTTTTTGTCACACTCAGATCTTTGCGTGATAAGTGGTAAATTTTCGGAAATGTGTTTTTTCCTTTCTGGTTCTTCTCAGTAAAGTAACTTATAATGTAGCGTTTTAAAATCAACTTAATCAATGCACTTTCTGGTAAGTAACGACGACGGAATTCAGGCAAAAGGAATAAAAGCACTCGCAGCTGCATTACAATCTCTTGGTAAAGTAACAGTTTATGCGCCCAACCGAGATCGCTCAGGAGCAAGTAACTCTCTCACACTCGATCGTCCGGTTAGAATTAGCAAGGCTGAGGAAAATTGGTATTCAGTTGCCGGAACACCGACAGATTGTGTGCACATGGCATTGACAGGTCTCATGAAAGAAGAGCCAGATATGGTTGTTTCAGGAATCAATGATGCCGCCAATCTCGGTGATGATGTGATTTATTCAGGAACTGTTGCTGCTGCAATTGAAGGTCGATACTTGGGTTTGCCAGCGGTGGCTTTCTCTTTGGCTTTTGAACATAATAAAGATAGACACAGGTATTTTGATACGGCTCAGTATTTCGTTCAGAAAATCATCACTCATTTGCAAAGCAATCCACTTCCGAAAGATACAATTTTAAATATTAATTTCCCGAATTTACCATTGGAAAAAGTTAAAGGCATTAAAGTCACTCGCTTTGGTAATCGACACAAAGCAGAAAATACTGTCAAAGACACTGATCCCCGAGGTCGGAAAATTTATTGGATTGGCGTTGCCGGTCCTGAAGCTGATGCCGGAGAAGGAACCGATTTTCATGCCATCAACCAAGGTTATGTATCTATAACGCCGATGCAGGTTGATATGACGAAATATTCGCTCATGGATGAATTGAAGCAGTGGAGTGAAAAAATCGTATGAACACCGCTTCCGGCATTGGCATGACATCTCAGAGAACCCGTAATCGCATGGTTGAGCGTCTGCGAGAAAAGGGCATCAGCAATGAAGATGTTTTGAAAGCGATGTCGATTGTTCCACGTCATATTTTTATGGATGAGGCTCTTGCTCATAAGGCTTACGAAGATACCGCCTTGCCGATAAAATTCGGGCAGACTATTTCCCAACCTTGGGTGGTTGCCAAAATGACCGAAATTCTGATTGAAAACCAACCCGAAAAAGTTTTGGAAATCGGTACCGGTTCAGGTTATCAAGCGGCAGTTTTATCTCGATTGATTAAACAGGTTTTCAGCGTTGAAAGAATTGATGAACTGACAAAAGTTGCCAGAAAGCGTTTTATTCAGGTGGGTTATCGGAATATTCGCACCAAAACCGGTGATGGCTTTGACGGTTGGCAGAGTGAGGCTCCGTTTGATGCCATCATTGTTACAGCCGCTCCTCCACAAATTCCTGAAAAGTTAGTCTCCCAATTGAAAGAAAACGGAGTGATGATTCTTCCGGTTGGAGATGACAAGAAACAAAACCTGATTAAAGTGACAAAAACAGCAAATGGCTATACCGAAGAGACTATCAGTGCAGTCATGTTTGTTCCGTTTTTGCAAGGAACTGTGCGCAAATGAAAACTGCATTATTTACAGTTTTCATTAGTATTTTAGTTCTCAGTTCCTGCTCGAAACATAAACCGGCTCCGGTCTCTGATGCATACGGAAACAATAAAAGAGCACAAAGCCATATCCGTCATTCCAGTCAGAAAAAATATAACAAAAAATTTGTAACGGTAAAAAAAGGAGATACTTTATATTCCATAGGTTTCCGAAATGAAATAGATTACAAAACCTTGGCAGCAATCAATAATATTAAATCACCTTATAGAATCTTCCCAGGACAAAGAATCAAATTGTCGGGTAAAGTTGCTCAAACCTCTTCACAAAAGAAACCGCAAACAACCAACAATAAAAAACCGCTAAGCACAACACCAAATGTCGCTCAACAAACCACCAAAACTCCGGTGAAACAGCCCATAGAACAACCTATAAAACAACCAATTTCTAATCCACCGAACAATAAACCAAATAATACAACAAGTACAACAACAAAACCTGTGGTTTACCAAGAACCACCGCTTCCGACTTCAAACAGCCAATGGATTTGGCCAATAAAAGGCAAGGTGATTAAAACATTCTTAGCCAGTGATGTTTCCAGAAAAGGCATTGATATTGCCGCTGCACTTAACCAATCGGTTCTGGCATCCAACAGTGGAACAGTTGTCTATAGCGGTGACGGATTGCGAGGTTATGGTGAGCTGATAATTATCAAGCATGAAAACAATCTTTTAAGTGCTTATGCACATAATTCCAAGCGCTTGGTGAAAGAAGGTGAAACGGTTAAACAAGGACAAGTCATTGCAAAAAGTGGAACAAATCCGAGTGGAACTGCTTTATTACACTTTGAAATCCGCAAGAATGGACAACCTGTCAATCCTCTGGGTTATTTACCAAAATAATTTTAGATTTCAGAGCTATTTCTTTTTGGCTTTTCGAGCTTCTTTTTTCTCTTCCCGAATGCGGTCATTTTCATCGGCTTGTTGAAGCTCTGTTTGAATATCTTCAGGTGTTTCAAGGCAGAAATTCCCGAGTTTGCCACTACGGTATTCATTTATCAGAATGCCAGAAACTTTCTGCAAATCAAGCATTCTGCCTGATTTTAAACAACCACGTTTGGCACCAATTTGCTCCAATAATGTGTATTCATCATCAGATAAATTCTGTAAATCGAAGCGTTCCTGTAAAACATGAGGATGATTGTGATACAAGTATCTGACAAAGTAAAAAGCCAAATCCTCGTAATTGATAGCTGTTTCTTTTATCGCGCCGGTAATAGCCAGTTTCAGTGCCCAGTTTTCATGGCGAATCCGAGGCCAGAGCATTCCCGGAGTATCAAATAAAACTATATCCTCAGAAATTTTAATGCGTTGTTGACCTTTGGTTACAGCGGGTTCGTTACCTGTTTTTGCAACGATGCGGTTTGCCAGAATATTGATGATGGTTGATTTGCCAACATTAGGGATTCCCATAATCATCGCCGAGATGAACTGATGCTCACCTTTATTCGGAGCAATTTTACGGCATAATTCATCAATAGTTTTAATTTTATCGGGTTCTGTGGAACTGAGCGCAATGGTTTTGATGTTTTCGTTTTGTTCCAGATGTTCCTGCCAGATTTTGACGGTTTCTTCATCGGCTAAATCCAGTTTGTTCAAAACTTTGATATTGGGTTTGTGTTCGGCAATTTCCGTCAACAATGGATTTTGGCTGCTGAAAGGGATACGGGCATCCAAAATTTCAATAACAACATCAACATCTGGTAATCGTTGTTTGATTTCTTTGCGGGCTTTATGCATGTGCCCGGGAAACCACTGGATAATCATTTATTCACTCCGCTTCAAAACCATTGGCAAAAATAATTGTGTCTTGTGTAAACACACGAACAGAATCATCGTGATAAGAAGCCGAAAGTATATCAGAAAGTCCGTCGCCATTCATGTCCGCTGCAAAAACAGATTGCAATCCGTTGGCATTATTGAAAATAGTTTCAGTAGAAAATTGCAGATTGCCATCATTTCTGAATAAACGGATGGTTTTATCGACTCCTGAGCCACTAATGATATCAAAATCACCGTCATTATCCATATCTTTCAAATCGACCGAATGAGCTGCATCCGCATTGTTGAATATGAGATGAGTGTTGAATTGCAAGTTACCAATATTTTCAAATAAACGAATGCTATCATCATCTTTTGAGGCTGAAACAATATCAATATCGCCATCACCATCCATATCCTCAGAGCGAACAAAATAGGCTCGGGTTGCCTGAGAAAATATCAAATGCTTGGTAAATTGCCCGCTTCCGTTGTTCTCATGCACTTCAATGCCATTGCCAAAATAAGTTGCAGCAATAATATCATTGTCATTGTCGTTATCAAGGTCATTAACGTGAACGGATATCACACCATCCGAAGTGTCGCTGACCAAATGAGGGATGAATTCTCCGTCAATTTGCTCAAACCAACGAATGGAATCATCCAAACTGGATGCTCCAACAACATTGAGCACTCCATCACCATTAATATCTGCTGCATAGATTCCCGATGCATTATTCGCATTGGTAAAAATAGATTTGCTCTTGAAACGTCCTTCTCCTAAATTCCGGTGCCACCAAAACGTATCATCCCAAGCACCGCTTGAGAGAACATCAATGTTTCCATCATTGTCCAAATCGACCGATACCAGTGTTCGTGCTCCATCGACATTTTCATAAATAATATGTTCGATATAATTGCCATTTTTATTTTCCAACCATCTGACCGTATCATCTTCAAACGAACAATTGGCAATATCCAAATCACCGTCATTATCAAAATCCGCTGCTGAAACTGAAGTGGAATGTTCGGCAATTTTGCTGAAGGCAATCGTATCAATAAATGAATTGTTGATATTTTTAAAAAGATGTATTTTTTTATCGAAATAGGTTTCTGAAATAATGTCCTGCGTTCCGTCATTGTCGACATCATCAATAAAAACCGACAACAATCCATCCAGGTTATTGGAAACAATATGTTCAGTGAATGTTTGCGAACCATCATTTTCAAACCAACGTAATATTCCATCACTTGTGGAGTTGCCAACAATGTCAATGTCGCCGTCACCATCCATATCTTCGGCTGCTACATCATAAGCTCCGGTCGCGGAAAATGGAAAAGTATGATTGATAAAACCATTTCCTGTGTTTTCATGCCAACGATAAACGGCATCCTCTGCCGCAGCCGAAACAATATCCAAATCACTATCCTGATCCATATCTGCCAAATTGACCGAACGGACATAAAGAGCGTTATTCATTATTACTGAAACATTAAAACTTCCACTTCCATCTCCTGCGAAAAACCGAATGGTATCATCAGTACTCGAAGCGGTGACAAAATCCAAATGATTGTCATTATTTATTTTTCCGGCTTTTATTCTTCTGATTCCTTCAATATTTGAGCCAACTGTTTGTTGAGAAAATGTTCCGCCATTGTTCTGAAGATGCAGATAGACGGCCTCCTTTTCAAAAGAACCAGAAACAACATCAGTCAGGCCATCTCCGTTAAAATCTCCCACATCAATGGCTGTTGCAATCATGACCTGGTCACTGACAAAATGTTCAACCCATCGAGATGTGGCAGTATTTTCAAACCACCTCACGGAATTATCAAAATACGATGCAACAATCACATCAGTATCGCCATCATTGTCCATATCGGCTGTTTTCAGAGCGATAGCCCCTGGTGCATTGGTGAAAATATAATGTTCTGAGTAGGATTGATTGTTTATATTTTCATACCAGCGCACATTCCCGTCATCAATTGAAATGGCAACCAAATCCTTGAGAGTGTCCTTATTGATGTATGCGGTTACAACAGAAACAGGTCCATCCATAGAAGGTCCGAGAATGTCTTTTTTCGACCAAATAGTTTGGTCTGCGTATAAATTTGCGCAGATAAATAAACAAACAATATTTAGGTATAACATCTTCATGATTACGAAAAATATATCATATTTGAATGGATTTCATCTTATTATTTAGCATTTATTGATAGATAGTTAATTGATAATGATAAAATGCCGACATGATTTACGATAAAGAATTTGATGTTATAGTTGTCGGTGGTGGTCATGCGGGTACAGAAGCTGCATTGGCGGCTGCTCGTATGGGTTCTAAAACACTGTTATTGACGCATAATATTGAAACCATTGGACAAATGAGCTGCAACCCGGCAATTGGCGGAATTGGCAAAGGACATCTGGTCAAAGAGATTGATGCCATGGGCGGAATTATGGCTCGTGCCACCGACCATGCCGGTATTCAGTGGCGAACTCTTAATTCCCGCAAAGGACCTGCGGTTCGTGCCACTCGTGCACAATGTGACAGAGCATTGTACAAAGCGTTTATTCGTAAAACGATTGAAAACCAACCTAATCTGGAAATCTTTCAACAAGCGGTTGATGATTTAGTGATTGAAGATGGAAAGGTCACAGCCTGTGTCACCCAAATGGGCTTGGTTTTTTCTGCCAAAACCGTTGTTCTGACCGTTGGTACATTTCTGGATGGAAAAATACATATTGGACTTTCTAATCACCAAGGTGGCAGAGCCGGAGATCCTCCGGCAAAAGCATTGGCAGAAAAATTACGCAAACTTCCATTTCAGGTTGGGCGGTTAAAAACCGGAACACCAGCCCGAATCGATGGCAATAGTGTGGATTTTAGTGTTATGGAAGAACAACCGGGCGATGAAAAAATGCCGGTTTTTTCCTACATGGGCAAGCTCGAAGACCATCCGCAACAGGTTTCCTGCTATATCACCCACACCAACGAGCAAACTCATGAATTTATTCGTGGCGGTTTGGATCGTTCACCAATGTATTCAGGTGTGATTGAGGGAACAGGTCCAAGATATTGTCCGTCGATTGAAGATAAAATCATGCGTTTTGCCGACAAAAACTCGCATCAGATTTTTGTTGAACCCGAAGGTTTGCAAACTAACGAACTTTATCCCAATGGCATTTCAACCAGCTTACCATTTGATGTGCAGTTGAATTTTATTCGTTCCATTCGTGGCTTTGAAAATGCTTTTATCACCCGTCCAGGATATGCGATTGAGTACGATTATTTTGACCCCAGAGGATTAAAAGACACTCTGGAAACCAAATATGTTGAAGGATTGTTCTTTGCCGGGCAGATTAATGGCACAACCGGCTATGAAGAAGCTGGTGCTCAAGGTCTGATTGCTGGTATGAATGCTTCTCGTAAGGCAGCCGGTAAAGACGGCTGGTGTCCGACTCGTTCTGAAGCGTATATCGGCGTTTTAATTGATGATCTCATCACCAAAGGCACCAACGAGCCTTATCGGATGTTCACATCCCGTGCCGAGTATCGTTTATTGTTACGTGAAGATAATGCCGATATGCGACTCACTCCAAAAGCCCGTGAATTAGGCTTGGTTGATGATGAACGCTGGCAGTTTTTTACTAAGAAAAAAGCCAAGATTGATACCGAATTGCAATATTTACAATCAATTTGGTTAACACCACATAATGAACTGGGCAAAGCATTTGCCGGAAAATATCCCGAAATTCCCTTAACCAAGGAAGTCACGGTTTATGACTTGCTCAGACGCCCTGAAATGAATTACACCATGCTGGCTGAAATTCAAGGTTTAACCAACAATCTACAAGATGAAAAAGTTGTTGATCAGATAGAAATTCACGCCCAATATGCCGGATACATGGAACGTCAGCTTTTTGAGATCGAAAAATCCAAAGCACAGGAAAACAAATCGATTCCTGATAATTTCGATTATCAATCCGTCACAGGTCTGAGTGCCGAACTCACCGAAAAACTGATAAAAATCAAACCCCAAACTATCGGGCAAGCCACCCGTGTTCAAGGAATGACTCCAGCTGCCGTTTCGTTGTTATTGGTTCATTTGAAAAGGGTTGGCTGAAATAACTGATTTGATTATTCAGTAAACTTTTTTTTTCAGAAATTTATATCGACCTTTTTCAATATTTTCTTCGTAATCAAAAATCTCTAATTGATGAGTTTGTTTTAAGTATCCATATTGTAACAAATCAACCCTAACTGACTCGAAGTTTCCATGAGTTAAATCTAGTTTTGGTAATGGATTATCGTAAATATAAACACCATTCAATTTAATAGCAGTTGATAAATCGAGTTGATTTAATAAATTGTTATTGATAATCAATGTTTCTAGTTGTGTTAAAGGTATTAAATCTATATGAGTGAATTGGTTGTTATCAAGGTACAGATATTTAACACTTTTGAAGCTGTTGGTGTTCAGTCTTGAAAGTTGATTATTTGACAGTTTTAGCAAAGTCATGTTTGGATATTCTGCATGACTGAATATCTTTAATTGATTATTATGTGCGAATAATTTTTCTAAACTAGACATGGAATGTAGATTCAGCTCTTTTAAATTATTATTACTGACATCCATATAAATTATATCTTGGTTTTTATTGAATGTAATTGATTCTATTTGGTTACTTTGTAATTCGAGTGATTTCAATAATGGATTTCCAGATAAATCCAAATGTTTGATTTTTGTCTCTCTTAGTCTCAGTGAGACCAACTTTTTATAAATGCTTAAATCTAGTTCATTAATGTAAGATGATGTTAGAGAAATTGCTTCGAGTTGAGGCATTGTTTCAATGCCGGTAATATCTTTGATAGCACGACCTTGACAACTTAGATGAATTATGACATTAACGGAGTTTTCTATCGCATCATTCACATGTTTAGTCACACAACGACGAAACCCCGGATCAGGAAAAGTATTTTCAGCAGCAGCAAAAACTTTGGGAATGCTTATCTGACCTTTGAACATCGAATCATTCCGTGATTTTGAAGTATTATAAAATCGCTGTTGGAAATAACGATATGCTGCTTCTGACCAAGGATTGTTATTTAGTTTAACACCTTTCAAATAAGGAATATTTTCCAACTCAATATCTTTAAGTTTATTGTTTTCGATATTTAAACTTCTTAATTTTACAAGTGATGAAATATCAACCTGTTGTAAATCATTGTGGCTTAAATTTAGGTCACGTAAATTTTGAACTCCATCCAGATTGATTTCATTCAGTTTGTTATGGCTTAGATTTAATCTTCTTAATTGTAGATTTTCTGTACTAAAGTTCTCTATTAAATTATTTGAAAAATCAGCATTAGTTAGCTGGAAATTGTTAGCGATATCAATAGTTGAAAGTTTATTGTTGCTAAGATTGATGTTTTCCAGTTTATCGAAAGGTTTTAAATCTATGCTACTAATATCCTGATTATCCATGATGAGATACCTGAGTGATACCAAGTGTTCTAGGCCTGTAGTGTCTTGGATTTTATTCCCTCCATTAATTATTTGGCTAGCTTCATAGCAATTGATTGATTGAATTTTATCGATAGTTGTTTCAAGGTGTAAAGCGATACAATCACGCAGAACTGAATCTGGAAAATCTTTTCCAGGAAGATCTTGAGTGATTATATGTGCTTTGGGAAATGTGAGTTTGAATTGACCATTATCAGAGAATTTACCGTTTCCGTCCATAAACAGAGTAAAGTAATGTTCTATGAACGAGTTTTCAAAACGGTTTATATGATTGTTTCTCAAGTCAATGTATTTAATATTTTGAAATCCATCGATCTTGAATAAACTTAATTGATTGTCAGCCAAGAGTAATGTTTTTAAACTCTTTTGATTTTTTAATTCAACTTTAAGTAATTGATTATTTCTGATATCCAACAACTCAAGATTGGGTGCATCAATGGAAAAATCAATTAGAAAATTATTTGCGATCTGTAGTTTTCTTAACTCTGGTGTTTCTTCAATTTTTAAATATTCGAGTTTATTGTTGTTAGCATTTAGTTCAACCAAGGTTTTCGGTAAACCACTTAAATTTTTTAGTTTATTTTGGCTGATGTTTACTGTTTGAAGTATTTGGTTGCCACTTAAATGAATGCTTTCAATTTGATTTCCGGACAAATCCAAACTTATTAAATTGCTGAGATGATTTATGCCAGTGATATCTTTAATATTTTGGTTGCTGCAATCCAGATGTTGAATTTGTTCAGGCTTGTATCGTTTGAGTTTTTGTATACAACTTCTGAAATTCAAATCCGGAAAATATAAATTTGAATAGTTGTCTGATTTGTGATGAGTTAATTTGTTTAATCTTTGCTGGATATGTTCTCTGGTTACATCATTATTTTGTTTGATCACTTCTTTTTGACTGACAGGTATAGGCATACCTGTTTCAAAGTGGTGAACTATCTCTTTCCAGTCGAAGAAAATAAGAAAAGCACAGAGCGATAAAAAAATCAGTAGTAAAAAAGTTCTCAAAAGCATAATTAGTCAAATTAACAGAAATTCATTTTCATTATCCTTAAAATGGCAAAGCCAAAACTAAAAGCAATCAACTATTTATCTTATTCCATCCGTGGCATTTTTAATAGATAAATTTTTGATTTATTTCCTTAGTAAAACCCCTTCAAGAACTTCATGTTCTTCATAGTCAATAATATTTTCTATGAAGATCCTTCGCATTCGCTCAGGATGACAGATTTACCAAATAAAAAACCCCGCAATGTAGCAGGGTTTATAATTAAACTAAGACTTTATGTAACCTAAAACATCTCATTAAAACTTTTTAGAACGTCTCAATCTGCGATTGCGAACACGGCTGACGGCTTCCTGATTTTTTATTTTGGACCAGTCATCAAAGGTAAATTTTTCACCT
>JAGRJO010000055.1 GCA_020442725.1 Lysobacterales bacterium | reverse complement strand
TGATTTTCTACCCCAAAGTTTTGGAATCAATACATACAACGAACCAATTGTCATTAACGCAACCCAGCCCAGAGCACCAGAGTGAACGTGACCAACTGTCCAATCAGTATAATGTGATAACGCATTAACTGTTTTCACAGACATCATAGGACCTTCAAAAGTTGACATACCATAGAATGACAATGAAACAATCAAAATTTTGATTATTGGATCATCACGCAATTTATGCCAAGCACCTGATAAAGTCATGATACCGTTAATCATACCACCCCAGGAAGGTGCTAATAGAATCAATGAGAAAACCATACCCAAAGATTGTGCCCAATCAGGTAATGAAGTGTATTGCAAATGGTGTGGACCTGCCCACATATAAGAAGAAATCAATGCCCAAAAGTGAACGATTGAAAGTCTGTATGAATAAACCGGTCTTTCAGCTTGCTTAGGTACGAAGTAATACATCATTCCCAAGAAACCGGCTGTCAGGAAGAACCCAACTGCATTGTGACCATACCACCATTGAACAAGCGCATCAACAGCACCAGGATACACTGAGTATGACAAATGCCAGTTTACCGGAATCTGTAAATTGTTTACGATGTGGAGCAATGCAATGGTAATAATAAACGCTGCATAGAACCAGTTCGCAACATAGATGTGTTTCTCCTGCCTTTTAACAATTGTTCCAAAGAACACAATGGCATAAGCAACCCAGACGATTGTCAAAAAGACATCAATCGGCCAAATTAACTCAGCATACTCTCTACTTTGTGTGTAACCAAATGGAAGTGTCAAGGCCGCCGCAACAATGATTAATTGGAACGCCCAAAAAACAAAAGATGCCAATTTGGGAGCAAACAACTCTGCTTTACAAGTTTTATGTGCCACATAGAACGAAGTACCTATTAAAGCATTTCCACCAAAAGCAAAAATCACGGCATTGGTATGTAGTGGTCTCAAACGGCTGTATGTTAAAAATGGAATATCAAAATTTAACGCCGGCCAAGCCAATTGTGCCGCGATAAAGACGCCAACAAGCATGCCAACAATGCCCCACATAATGGTGACAATGGCAAACTTTTTGACAATTTCATCAGTAAAGTTAGTTTTCATTTATTACCCTC
Organism: Lysobacterales bacterium; assembly: GCA_020442725.1. GTDB lineage: Bacteria > Pseudomonadota > Gammaproteobacteria > Xanthomonadales > Marinicellaceae > NORP309. The sequence goes on along the minus strand of JAGRJO010000055.1, from coordinate 9,860 downwards.
GCATTTATAATCTTGGTCGCCCATTATATGAAATAAGCAACCCTCGTATATTGACTTTAGTCAATTTTTGGATTTATGGATATTTTTAACCATTATTTTTCAATAATTTTTCGACTTATGCCATAATTAACTCATTGTCATTCAGGTATATAAAATTGCCAAGCTATCAAAATCATAAATTAGAGCAATTTCAAAATAAAGTTGTTGGTAAATTATCACGTTGTGAGAAGTGTGCTGTCAGTTCTTTATGTTTACCAACCGGTTTATCAAGATCAGAACTAATTGATTTAGAGTCAATGATTTCCGCCTCTCAAATTGTTGATAAAAACAGCCAGCTTTTTTCTATCGGAGAAAAATTCAACGCTTTATACATCGTTCACTCAGGAATGTTTAAAACTACATCGCTTGATGAGAATGGTAAGGAAAGAATCCTCAATTTTCATCTTCCCGGAGAAATTATGGGATTAGATGGAATTTATGATGAGACCTTTCAGTCAACAGCTTCCGCTTTAACTATGAGTTCATATTGTAAAATTTCATTTAATAATTTCCTCGAAATATCAGAAGATTACCCGGTTCTGCAGGCAAATCTTTTAAAAGTGATGAGCCGTGAGCTCTACAGCTGTAAGAAAAATCATATTGATATTGGTAGTAAATCTAAATTAGCTTTATTTATTAAGACTATTTCACAAAGATTCAAGATTCGCGGTTATTCAGAAGACGAATTCTTCTTACCAATTTCTCAAAGAGATATTGCCAGTTATCTTGGAATGGCTGAAGAAACATTAAGCCGTATTTTTAAAAAACTTCAAAAAATGGAAGTTGTCAGTTTTAAAAAACATATTCTAACTATTTTAGATAGAGACCTTCTAAACGAACTTGCTGAATCTTAATTTTTTTTAGAAACGAAAAAAGGCTGCGTGCCACAAACACACAACCTTTTTATTTGTTGTAATATTGATTTAGAAAGTTTTTCCAAACCCGATACCAACGACAGTTGGATCAATATCAACGTCAACTGATACTGCACCTAAAGCTGTATCGAATGTTGCTGTTGTGTCAATTTTGATATATTTAACATCAACGTTGAAATACCAGCCATTTTTCATTTCGAAGTCAATACCGAATTGACCCGCAAGACCAAATGATGAATCAATATCAAGATTTGACGCACCCAATACAGTTTGAGCCGCATCAGTTAAATCATCATTAAAGAATAATGTATAGTTTAAACCAACACCAGCATAAGGTCTTACTTTACCCTGTGGATTAAAATGGTATTGTGCGAACAATGTAGGTGGCAATACATTAGTATTTACAACTTCTGTACCATCTGGAACACCTAGTCCACTCAAACCAAAAGCACTAACATCATGTTGAGTACTTGGATCAAGCAATAAATCTAATGCAAAATTATCAGTTAACATATAACCAATTGAAACACCCAAAGTTGTTGCATCGTTCACTTCAACGCCAGTACCTGCAACGTCACCACCTGCAAGGTTCAAAACACTACTGTCATCGTTTGGATTAATGTTGATAACTCTTGCATGCATAAACCAATCGCCTTTGTCGGCTGCCATTGATGCACCGGATACAACTGCCAATGCAGCTGCTAAAATTGTTTTTGACATTTTCATAATTATTCTCACTCAAGTTAAGTTATTGATGCGAGAATTATACTGATTTGCAATTTAATTATTATTGATAACTATCAAGATTTTATTCAGATTGTAGATTTATACAAAACTGAAGAAACTTGCATTACAATGATATTTGCAGTACGAATAGCACTCCAGTAATTGTGATCAAAACCCCAATCACTTTTCTGAAATTGAGATGTTCTTTTAGGAATATCCAAGAAAGAAGCAATATAAATACGGATGCGGTTTCATTTAGAATTGAGGCAACTGAAGCACTTGTGTATTTGTATCCTGCCACCCAAATCATCATTGAAACATATTGTCCTAAAAACGTTCCAAGTATGAGCCACATACCTCCTTTGGCCTCTAGAATATGTGAAACTGTCAATGGTTGTCTTATTGCCAATCCATACAACACCATTGCAATCATACCTCCAAAAGATCGAATCAGTATTATCCAAAAAAATGGTAATTCTGTACTAACCGGTTTAATTATTACTATACCAAGCGCTGTAAAAAATACAGCAAGTGCTGCATAAACAAACCCTCGAATTGGAGGATGCTCAATTGTTAGAGTTTTTTTCCTGTAGCCAACCAAAACAACTCCTGCCAATACCAGTAACATTCCAAAATACTGCCAGCTATTTAGACTTTCTGCCAACAGGAGCATTGATAAGCTTACAACAAACGGACTATACAAACTCCCTGTAATTCCGGTTAAACTCGCGCCTATTAATTGCAAAGCCCTTAAATAAAACAAATCTGCTAACATGATGCCTATGATTCCACTTATCAAAATAACACTCATTTGATAATATGACATTTGTGGAATTTCCCAACTTTCAAAAAATAACACTGTTGGAATCATCAAAATAAAAACGAATACCGACTTAAACAGATTCATTTCATAAGCATTAAAATGATCACCTGCTTTTTTATACAAGATGACTGCAACCGCCCAAATGAAGGCGCACAGAAGCGATAGAGTTTCACCTATTCCCATCGATTATTTATGTCCGTTAATAAAGTTTCCTAACATTTCAAACTCTTTCGTCTGAGAACTCCCTTTTCTCCAAACCAAACCGATTTCTCTGTAACTATTTGTATATTTCTTTAACTCTAATGGTTGCTGTTTTATTAAGTTCGAATCCAAACACATTTCAGGTAAGAATGTGATTCCAACATCACTTTTAACCATCTCAATTAAAGTCAACATACTGCTTGCAGAATATTGACTGATTTGCTCTGAATTTTTTAATTTACAAGCGCTGAGGGTATGTTCTCTTAAACAGTGTCCATCTTCTAATAGTATGACACTTTCATCTGATGGTTCTGACATGTTTTTCTTAATCCACTTACTTTCTTTTCTGTGTGCGAGATAAAACGACTCCTTAAATAAAGTTAATGTTTCTGTATTTTTTAATGAATATGGTAAAGCAATTAAAATTACATCCAATTCACCTTTCATTAACTTGTCATAGAGTTTTAATGTCGTACCTTCATACAAGTACAACTCTAAGTCTAGATATGTTTTCTGTAATTCAAACATGAACTTCGGCAACAAAAATGGCGCAATTGTAGGAATAATTCCAAGTGATAGCTTTCCTGACAGAGGCTTGTCATTCCCCTGAGAAATATCTAGTAGGTGTGATAATTCACGAATAATTAATTTTGCCTGAGTATATACTTCTTTTCCCAAAGAGGTGATTGTGACAGACTTGTTTGTCCGATCAACAAGTTGTCCATTGATTACACTCTCAAGCTCTTTTATAGCTACAGAAAATGCCGACTGAGAAACAAAACAGCTTTCCGCCGCTTTACCAAAGTGGTTATTTTCTACTAAAGCAATGTAGTATCGCAATTGTTTTACTGTTGGGAAATTCATCGAATTAATAAATTGATTTATCTATAACGATTTGGATTCTAACTTAAAGATAAATTAGCTGATAGCTTTATCCCAAAAAAAATGCAAATCCGAAGATTTGCATTTTTTACTAGAAAATAACTTTTCTTATGGAGTTGTACACTCAACAACAACTCCGGTCACATGGCTTCCAGAAATTACTCCTGTTTGAGAAGCTGTAACTGCACATGTTTGTCCAGGAGGTTGTGTTTTTACAGTAACAGCATAAATTGATCCATCATCCTGAAGTGAAAATTGGAATGAACCATTTGCTGTCATTGTAACATCATCAGCATTGTTGTTTTGAAGAACCAAAGGACCCGGAGCAGTCAATCCTGTAACAAGTCCACTTACTTGATATTGATCAGATGTCCCCACTCCATCACATTCGCCTGGAGGTGGTTGCGGACTAGCTGTACTTCCAAGGAAGCAAGAGTCTCCACCAGAGAAGTGAACATCTACTGATGGATTACCTGATGCCGTCGCAAATGTACAAGTTCCGCTAAGACCACCACCTGGTGCATCAAGAGCAACAAACACATCAACAAAACTGTTACCATTACTATTAGTCAGAGAAGGTCCTGAATTGATAGACAAACTCCCTCCATCTACAGAGTCACAACTTCCTGAAATCGGCGCGCCTTGTATCGGATTACCGGAACCATCATACAAAGAAAGTGTTATTGTTATTATTCCTCTTCCCAAGAAAGAAGAAGGATTCGCATTGAGTACACCATTTTCAGGTGCAAGAACATCCATACAATTTTCAGTATTTGATGTTTCGGTATCGCAGGTGATTCCTGCAGCATTGAAGTTGAATCCTGGAGAGCCCGAGCCAGGTACGACACCGGTAGTAGTAGCAATACCATAAGCACAGCCATCCATTCCTGTTGCACTATCCATAATCCCAGCTGTTGAAATACCATCAATTGAACCCTGCCCATTTGATCCAACATAATTAAATGCCACAAACCTACCTGGCAATGGGTTTCTTGCTGAGTCCATAAGACAAACATTAAATGCAACACTTGTATTTGCAGGAATAACACTTGGTGAAACGACCATTGTACTCGATTGACCATTAAACCCTTCAACACCAGGGAATGCCATTACCTCAACATCAGTGACAGATTTGAAAACTCCATTTGTTGTGTTTTGTCTCCCCTGTCCTTTGACAGAAACAATTGCTATTCTACCTAATTGTGATACAGGATAATTCAAGCGAGTCGTTGCTACTCCCATTTCATTCATAACAGCTGTTGCTGTAATATTTCCATCCACAGCTCTACCAACTGCATAAGGTAGAATTCCAAAGTCGTTATTTATCGTTCCGGTTTCATCATTTCTATTGAATTTTTCGACCGTAGTTAAACTGGTTTCGGAGTTAACTGTCGCTACTCTCAAAGCACTTTCTAAATCTTCATTTCCAAGTGATTCTTCACCAAATACCATCAAAGTATCATTCGGTTGGACACCACCTGCAGCTGTTATAAACGCAGCACTTAATGACGTGAAAGTCGTACCACCTTCCTGAGGATTACCATCTCCTGCAGAATGTACGAATGTACCAGCACCACCTTCAGGATATCCTACAATCGGGCTATTTATCATGTTAAATTCAAGAGTTTGTGGCAGTGCAGGGTTACCTGCTTTATCTGTACCGATCGCACTCACAACGTAACTGTATGTACCATCTTGAAAATTGTACTCTAAATCTGCGCCTGACCCTGTAGTATCACCATTAACGGTTATTGCATCAATCGCAGGACTTGTTAGTTCTAACGCCCAGAGCACACCATCACTAATAGTGTAAGTTGTATTTGCACTTAAAGGATCTTGGATGCCGTTATCGACATTATTATCTGCTTTATCGACCGTTGCTGTTAAGGTAACAGTGTTAGAGTCTGTTCCACTAAGGATAAGAGTATTCACAACACCATTGACCGTAGGAACTCTTATAGTTGTTCCTTCGACAACATTGCCATTAACATTTGTGCCAGATAGTTTTTCTCCACTGTTTGGAGCATCTGTTACTATTGACAGTCTCACATTATTAACCTGTGGATCAGGAACAGGAACGCCACTACTGGTAACTAATGCAATAACATCCTGGCTCGTGTTTCCCCCAGAACCATTCACGTACAATGGACCTCCACTGTTTAATGTTAAATCTGTAGGGCGACCAACTGGACCACCAACCACATCAATTGTAAAAGAAGTAGAGTGTTCAATCTCTGTTCCAGCTTCGACAGCTGTTATCGTGACTAATGCAGAACCCGGAATATCTCCTGCCCACAAGAATAAATTACCATGGCCGGCATTCATATTCACCGGACCTTGTCCCATCAAAACAAAGAACTCATTCACATCCTCTGTACTTCAGGATCATCCAAAGTTGAGAATGCTAATGAACTCACAGGGTTAACTGAAACATTGACAGTTGAAGGATCGCCCAAAGGATTTGTGAAGTTTCCTAGTGGGTCTTTAAATTGAATATCAACCTCCATGACGAATGGAGTGCCACTAAAATAAGCAATATTCTGACTATTAACAGGCAACTCTGTTCTTGGCATAACAGCGCTCAGTTGATCAAATGGCGCCGGTCCTTGTGAAATAGAATAATTCAAAGTGCCGGTATATGTTCTGTTTGATGTTGTTGCAGACGCAGTTAAGGTTACGTTACCTGATGAACCACCACTATGGATATAAAAAGTAGCCATCCCACCGGAAGTCGTTGTATTATGAGATGAGTTAACAGTCCCAAAATCATTAGGAACCGAAATATAAGCCACATTCACATTACTAGTTGATAAATTTACAGTTGTCCCATCCGGAGCAACTCCTCCGTTGTTAAATGCGACTCTCACATTTAATTGAGTTACAAATGGGGAACCAATAAATGCAGGATAATTAAGGGTATTTGCCGGCAAACTAGTCTCAACAGGCGTCAGTGTAATTGCAAAACCATTAGGAGGATTAGTGGTAGGTGTTGGGCCAACAGCTCCATCACCACCTCCGCCACAAGATGTTAATGTTGTTACAATTGCAATCAGCAAAAATGTATATATTGTTCTTTTCATCGTATGAATACCTGTAAAATTATTATTTAACACTTGTTATAAACTCTCTTTAATAATTGTTGGTGTGATAAATACCAACAACTCGGCTTTATCGTTAGTTACTGATTTATTTCTAAATAACGCTCCCAATCCCGGAATATTTCCCAGAACCGGAACTTTTGATTTGTCTGTTCTTTTTACGTGCTCATAAACACCACCCAGAACAATGGTTTGACCACTGCCAACCAAAACTCTGGTTTCCATCTCTCTGGTATCAATTGACGGAACACCATTGAACAATTCACCAATTGTGTTTTTAGTAATTCTCAAACTCAAATCCACTCTGTCATCCGGTGTAATTAATGGAGTTACACTCAACTCCATCACTGCTTCTTTGAAGCTAATCGTCGGAACGCCTGTAGGAGATGCCGCAGTTTCTTCATAAGGAATCTGAACACCTTGCTTAATGAATGCTTCTTTTTGGTTTGTTGTGACGACTCTTGGTGTCGAAATCACCTCACCTCGACCTTCCGTTTGTAATGCAGATAACTCCAAGTCTAATAAATAATCAGCTGCCAAGATACTAAACGCCCATTTAGATGCATTTCCTGCAACAGCCGGTAAATTGACATTCAAGCGATCACCCAAACCAGGTGTTGTCGGCGTGAAATTAGGAAGTCCTGAGCCACTTGGGTTATTCAATCTATTCGCTATTGCAACAGAGTTTAAATCATCAAGTGCTTCAAGCGAACCTCCAGTACTGAGAATATTTCCATGTCTATCTTGCTTAGAGCCGGTAACTCCGAATTTAACACCCAGTTCATCACCAAATTTATCAGATGCAATCACAATTCTCGATTCAATCTGAACCTGTCTCACTGCCACATCCAATGATTGGATCAACTCTTCAATTACCACCAATTTAGATGGAACATCGGTAATCAATAGTGTATTTGTCCTTTCATCAAATGAAACCGAACCTCTTGATGACAACATACCTCTAGTACCGTTCGCAGAATTAGCTGACCCGCCACCTGTGTTAATATTTTTGCTATTACCCATTAATAAAGTTGCAAACTCTTCTGCTCTAGCATAGTTTATCTGTATCATAATGGTTTTTAGAGGTTCTGACTCCTCTTTTTCTTTCAATGCATTGAGCGCTTCTTGTTCTCTGTCAGCAATATCTTTTGCAGGAGCCACCCAAACCACATTGCCATCCTGACGTTTATCCAATTTCTTGATATTTAACACTACATCCAGAGCCTGATCCCAGGGAACTTCGTTAAGCCTTAATGTCACGTTACCATCAACGGCATCAGAAACCACAATATTAAACTGTGAAGCATCAGCAATCATACTCAGCACAGAACGCACAGGCACATCTTGGAAATTAAAGTTCACTTTATGCCCTGTATATTCTTTTTCTTTATCCAACCCTTGTGCGGCAGTTTCAATATCATCTTTATTTTCCATCACCTCAACAACATATTGGTTACCAGTTTGGTATGCCATATGTCTGTAGTTACCGGAGGCGATGATATCAACTTTCACATCACCTGCGCTCGAACGAACATCTACAAAAGAAACCGGTGTTGCAAAATCCATTACATCTAATTTGTGATCATTGGCTTCTGGAAGCTCCGTTGATTTAATTTCAAGTTTAATTTGTTCTGCGGTTTCCCTCAAATTTACCAACGCACCCGGTTTGTTAAATGTTATAACAACCTTACCCTGTCCTTCCTTCCCACGTCTGAAATCAACATTTTCAATGGCATACTTAGATTCCATCTCATTCATTGTTTTTGCAATGTTAGCACCACTTGCTATTTTAACAACCAACTCATTCCCATTGACCTCTAACTCATGATGTGCAGGGCTATACAAGTCAATAACTGCTCTGGTTTTGGTACTCGCTGAAACAATACGCAAACTTTTGGTATTTCCTTTTGATACCGGAAGCAATTTCACACCTGAATTATTGTAAACTCCTTCCATATCAAAAGCTAAACGAGCCGGACGAGCCGTCATAAACACTTCCGGTTTAGCTATTTCACCGTCGAACCTCAATCGAAATTCAACAGACCCATCAAGGTTGCTGCTGTGTTCAACCGATTCAAGATTTGATTGGGCAAACCCTGAAAATGATACAATCATAAGCATCAATGCAAATATTGCATTGAATCGCTTTTGGTGTTTACAAGCATTTGACTTCATATTCACAAACCCTTTTTTTACAATCTCAATTTCAGTTTCTTTGTTTTTTAATATTAAAGTTTTCATTCTTCTTCTCGCAGAGCTATGCTGGCTTCTCTCTTAATCCAGCCTCCCAAGCCGTCAGGTATCCATTCCGATACATCAATTTGGTCTTCATTAATCATAACGATTTCACCGTAATTTTGTCCCATATACTGTCCCATGGAAACTCGATGAATCACTCCTTCGGGATCTTCTATCAATCCCCAGTAACTGCCTTCTTGGCTATAGGTACCTACCATATATAAGCTGTCGAGAGGGAAGTTTTCCAGCAATTCTTTTCTTCTGGACAAATCAGGACCTTCGCCTTCAACGAATTTATTTTCTTCTGTATTGTGTTCTTCCAGAATCTCCAAGTCATTAGAAAAAGGATCTCTTAATTCTTGTGCTTCATAGACAAAAATCTCAGGGGAATTAATTTCGGGAAGCGGATCAATTGGTCTTGGCGGGGCTTTTTTAGCTTCTTCAAAATACTTATCCAAATCATTCATACTGTTGTTACAAGATGCCAAAATGGAAACCAAGAACATTATCAATGAAATTTTTACCATGCTCTTCATCTCTTAGCTCCTTTGACAGTTGCTTTCACTGCATCCATTGCAGCTTGTTCTTCTGAGTCCAGGTATCTGTATGTTCTTGCTGTTCCCTCAAGCAATAACAACCCGCTTTCTCCATTCGCCAGTGGCTTTAAAGAAATATCATGCATGGTAAGAATCACAACTCGAGGTAGTGAAGCAACACCACTCACAAAACTTCCAAACTGATGATATTTACCAACCATTCTCAAGGAAATCGGTTTTTCTGCATAAAAATCTTTTAGAATCTCAGCACCCGGTTCAAATAATTCATTATCAATTCCACTTGCTAATGCCGTTTGTGAAACATCAACAATCAAATCTGACATTTCATTTTTACTTGGCAACTGTCGCAACATAGACTGTAAAATCACTTCCATTTCAGCGAGTTGAGCTTTATATGCAGGAAGTTGTGCCGCTCTTTGCT
>JAGRJO010000054.1 GCA_020442725.1 Lysobacterales bacterium | reverse complement strand
AGTTGCTCCTTCAGGCACATGAATATGAATGTCTTTTTGTTCCAATGCGGCGATGTCGATTCCCAATGACTGAGCTTTTGATTTTACAACTGAGTAAGAGGCTTGAATGGACTCTTTCATAACCTTACCCAGATGTCCGGTTAGGATTTGCTTGCCATTTCCAGGTAGCACAGTTGATTCGATTTGTAACAACTCACCACCAACTTCGGTCCAAGCTAACCCTGTTACCATTCCAACCTCGTTCTTTTGCTCAGCTTTGCCATAATTGGTTTTTCTGACACCCAGATACTCTTCGATATTTTTGATTGAAATATTTATTTTTTTAATTTTTTCGTCAGTTAAAATTTGTTTAACGACCTTCCGACAAACTTTGGAGATTTCCCTTTCCAGATTTCTGACACCGGACTCTTTGGTATAGTATCTGATGATTTCTCTGATACCCGCTCTGCTGATTGTCAGCTCACTTTTCTTCAATCCATTGGATTCGATCTGTTTAGGTATTAAATATTTTATCGCAATTTCAATTTTTTCGTGCTCTGTATAACCCGGAATACTTATAACTTCCATACGATCCCGCAAAGGACCTGGAATATTGAGTGAGTTTGCAGTTGCAATAAACATCACTTCTGACAAGTCAAATTCCATATCCAGATAATTATCAGCGAATGTGCTGTTTTGTTCGGGATCTAATACCTCTAGTAATGCTGATGACGGATCGCCACGAAAGTCAGAACTCATTTTATCCAACTCGTCTAGTAGCATTAATGGATTGCATGATTTGGCTTTTGTCAGATTTTGAATGATTCTTCCCGGCATCGAACCAATATAAGTTCTTCGATGGCCACGAATCTCCGCCTCATCCCTGACGCCTCCTAAAGACATACGGCTATAAACACGACTTGTTGCTTTTGCAATGGACTTTCCAAGAGATGTTTTTCCAACACCAGGTGGACCGACTAAACACATTATCGGACCTTTCATTTTTTTCTTGCGTTTTTGGACTGCAAGAAATTCTAAAATTCTCTCTTTGACTTCTTCCAAACCAAAATGGTCTTCATCCAGAATTTTACGTGCATATTCTAAATCTGTTTTAACTTTATTGCGTTTTTCCCAAGGAAGATTAAGTATGGTATCCAGATAGTTTCTGACGACTGTTGCCTCGGTTGACATCGGAGGCATGAGTTTTAATTTTCTAAACTCTTGTAAAACCTTTTCTCTAGCATTCTGACTGAGTTTTGTCTCTGCAATTTTCTTTTCTAATTCACCATATTCTGAGTTCTTCTCATCAATATCAGTCAGCTCTCGTTGAATTGCCTTAATTTGTTCGTTCAGATAATATTCTTTTTGATTCCTTTCAATCTGTTTTTTAACTCTCTTACGAATTTTCTTCTCGACTTCAATCATCTCGAGTTCTGTATCAAGAACCATCAATAACGACTCAATCCTTTTAGCAACATCCGGTTGCTCTAATAAATCTTGCTTTTTATCCAGACTGATATTGATATGAGCAGATATGGTGTCTGCCAGCTTAGAAGCATCATCAATGTTAGTGACAGAACTAATCAGTTCTTTTGGAATTTTACTGTCTTGCTTGGAAAAATAATCAAATTGTTTTTTTAAAGATTTTACTAAAACTTCCAGCTCATGTGGTTTTAATGTTTTGGTATCTTCAATCTTTGCAATTACAGAAGTAAAAAACTCTCCATCCTGAATATGATTGAGACCAACTTTGTGGATTCCCTCAATGAGAACTTTATGTGTGCCATCCTGTAATTTGACCATTTGCAAAATATTCGCTAATGTTCCAATAGAATAAATGTCTTCAATTCCCGGGTTATCGGTTTCAGCGTTTTTCTGTGAAACCAGCACAATCGGTTTATTATTTTTCATTGAATGCTCTAATGCTTTCAATGATTTTTCACGACCAACAAATAATGGAACCACCATTCCCGGGAAAATAACTAAATCCCTAAGTGGCAAAACCGCTGTCAAATTGTTTTCAGTTGATGTCATAAATTAATTTTCATTCACTACTTTTGCGACACTGTCTCTTACAACAATGGGATTATTACCTTCTTCAATCACTGCGCGATCAATGACGACTTTTTTAACATCTTTCATATCAGGGATATCGTACATAATATCTAGCAATGCTTTTTCCATAATCGTACGAAGACCACGCGCACCGGTTTTGCGTTTCAAGGCTTGCTTTGCAATTGCGATTAATGCGTCGTCACGAATATCGAGTTCAACATCATCCAATTCAAACATATATTTAAATTGTTTAGTGATAGCATTCTTCGGTTCTACCAATATTTTAATTAATGCCTTTTCATCCAGCATTTCAAGTGTAGCTACAACCGGTAATCGCCCCACAAACTCAGGAATCAAACCATAATTGACTAAGTCGTCCGGTTGTAAATCAGTAAATAAAGCCAATTCTTCTTTGTCTGACTTTTTACTTTTGACTTCTGCGGAAAATCCAATTCCTGTTTTTTGCGAACGTCTTTCAATGATTTTCTCCAAACCAGAAAACGCCCCACCACAAATAAACAAAATATTTTTCGTATCTACTTGCAAGAATTCTTGTTGAGGATGCTTACGTCCACCTTGAGGTGGCACTGAAGCAACAGTCCCTTCGATCAATTTTAACAGAGCTTGCTGTACACCTTCACCGGAAACATCACGAGTAATCGAAGGATTGTCAGATTTCCGAGAAATTTTGTCAATTTCATCAAGATATACAATACCGCTTTCAGCTTTCTCAACATCGTAATCACACTTTTGCAGGAGTTTTTGAATAATATTTTCAACATCTTCTCCCACATAGCCAGCTTCCGTCAGAGATGTAGCGTCTGCAATTGTGAATGGAACATTTAGCACTCTGGCAAGAGTTTCTGCAAGCAATGTTTTACCGGAACCTGTTGGACCAACCAATAAAATATTTGATTTCGAGAGCTCAACTTGATCTTTGTGATTTTTATTTTTTTGATTGGATCGAACTCTTTTGTAATGATTATAAACTGCAACGGAAAGTACTTTCTTGGCATGTTCTTGACCAATCACATAATCATTAAGATATTGATGAATCGTTTTTGGTGAAGGTAATGCCATTTCTTCATCAGAAATTGCTTCCTCAAATTCTTCACGAATAATTTCATTACATAAATCGACACACTCGTCACAAATGTAAACACTTGGACCAGCAATTAACTTAGGAACTTCTTTTTGGCTCTTCCCGCAAAAACTGCAGTATTTCAAATCATCCTTATTGCCTTCATCTCTTTTCTTTGTCATCGTTCTATTTCCAACTTGCCAATTAACTTGCTTGACTTCACATTATCGTCAAAGTTCATTCTACTAAATTTGAAACTTGTATGCGAACCTTCTTTTTACAGATAATTCGCTTTTTTGACAATAATCTGGTCAACAGCCATTATTGGGGCAATTATCATCAATTTAAAGTTATTTTTTGTTACTTTGTAAAATAAAAAAAGCCGATAACTCAATGATTTGAATTACCGGCTTTTGTTGATATAAAGTTTGATTATTTTCGTTTTGTTATAACCTTGTCAATTAATCCATATTCAACTGCTTCATCAGCACTGAAAAAGTTATCACGATCAGTGTCTTTCTCAATCTGCTCAACAGTTTTACCGGTGTGCTTTGCCATAACTTCATTCAATCTGGTTTTTAATTTCAAGGCTTCACGAGCATGAATATCAATATCGGAGGCCTGTCCCTGATATCCACCTGATAACTGGTGAATCATAATTCTTGAATTAGGTAATGAGTATCTTTTTCCTTTCGCTCCGGCAGAAAGAATTAACGAACCCATACTGGCTGCTTGTCCCATGCAAATGGTACTCACATCCGGTTTGATAAATTGCATCGTGTCATAAATTGACATTCCTGCAGTTACAACTCCACCCGGACTATTGATATAAAGTGAAATATCTTTCTCAGAGTTTTCAGCTTCAAGAAATAGCAATTGAGCAACAATTAAGTTGGCCATTCTTTCTTCGACTTGCCCAATCATAAAAATAATTCTTTCTTTTAATAGTCGTGAAAAAATATCATACGAACGCTCACCTCTGGAAGTTTGTTCAACAACCATTGGAACTAAATTCATCATTTCTTCATGCTTAGACATATCTGACTCCGAAAGAATTAAATTATGCAGATTCCATTATTTTATCAAATGAAACTTTTTTACTGCTCAAATCAACATTTGCTGTAACCCAGTCAATAACTTGATTTTCAAGAACAGAACCCTCAATTGAAGATAACAACTCAGGCGTTTTGTAATAATACTCGACAATTTCTGAAGGGTTTTCAAAGGTTTGAGAAATTTCGATGATTTTTTCTCTCACTTTTGTGTAATCCACTTGAACATTTTGCTTTTTCGCAATGTTACTGATTAACAAAGAATTAAGAATTCTTTCTTTTGCCAAACCTTCAAAGTTTTTGTGATCCGGATGAGGAGGGTTTTGAATTCCCATTTGTCTGGCTTGTTCCATTGATTGATGTGCTAAAGCTGCGCTTTCTCTAGCAATCATCTTATCTGAAATTGCAAGGTCTTTAACTTCTTCTCGCAATGCTTTCAGAACTGCCGTTTTATTTTTGGCTTGTATGACGTTTTTTAATTCACGTTTTAAATTGTCGGCGATTTCATTACGTAAATCTTCTTCTTTACCTGAGTCAACGCCAAATGATTTCACAAACTCCTCATCGACTTTAGGTAATTTTCCACGTTTATGGCTGACCACTTCAAAATCAATTTTTAATTTTTGCCCAGCCATTGGTTTCACATTGAATGCTTCAGGGAACTCAATTTCCTCAGATTTACTTTCTTCAATTTTCATACCAACAATTGCAGAAACAAGTTCATCCGGAACTCCGCTTTCACCCAAAAGGATACCCATTTTTTCTTTTCCTTCCTCAGGGTGAACATTCTTTTTACCCTTTTTGGCTACATACTCGATAGTTACCAAGTCTCCCTTTTTAATGGCAGCTTTTGAATCTTTCCACTCTTGCTTTTGTTTTTGAAGTTTAGCAATCATGCCATCAACATCTTTGTCATCAACTTCAGCAGTTTCATTCTTTACTTTAACTTTAGAGAAGTCAATTTCAGGAATTTCCGGCAAAACTTCCAGTTTTGCTTTAAATGAATAACCACCATCATCCAAGTCTTTGGCTTCGGTCACTTGAGGAGCTTCGGCAATTGAAAGTTCATGCTCTTTAACAGCGTCTTGGATGATTGAGTTCATCATTTCACCAAGAACTTCTTGTCTGGCATGTTTTCCAAATTTATTATTCAGCACATTGTTAGGTACTCGACCGGGTCTGAACCCTTTGATTTTAACTTGCTTGCTGATTTCTTTGAGTTTATCTGCTACTTTTGATTTAATATCTTCTGCAGGAATTGATACTGTTAAATTCCTTTCCAAACCTTCATTTTTATCTATAGAGATTTGCATGTTTGCTCCAAAGTTATACATCGAATGAATGGTGCGAAAGGAGAGACTCGAACTCTCACATCTTGCGATACTGGAACCTAAATCCAGCGCGTCTACCAATTCCGCCACTTTCGCATTTGCTTACCTTGAAAATACAAGAAAGCTACTATATTTGACATGTGATGTGATTATTTTCGATTGGAATCTGAGAATATTGGGGCGGCCGACGGGACTCGAACCCGCGACAACAGGAATCACAATCCTGGGCTCTACCAACTGAACTACAGCCGCCACAAATGGCACGCCCGGCAGGACTCGAACCTGCAACCCTCGCCTTAGAAGGGCGATGCTCTATCCAGTTGAGCTACGGACGCTTATTCAAATTGGTCGGGGTAGAGAGATTCGAACTCCCGACCCACTGCTCCCAAAGCAGTTGCGCTACCAGACTGCGCTATACCCCGACAATATTCCTAGATTATCAAATCTATCATATCAAAATAAGGCGTGGAATTTTATTTACTATCCAACCTTAGGTCAATGATATTTTCCAAATATTTATTAAAAAGCCCGTGTTTTTCCATTAACTATCATTAATTCAAGTCTTATTTTTCAAAACACCACTTCAGTGGTAGAAAAACCTAGCTGGAGTTAATGTTTCTTGTCATTTTCGACAATTATGACTTTTATGAAAAAAATCACAAGTTTCTGCCTGATTGGCGCGCCCGGAAGGATTCGAACCTCCGACCGCCTGGTTCGTAGCCAGGTACTCTATCCAGCTGAGCTACGGGCGCATTTTTCAAGCAGACGCGAATTATGATGATTTGCTCATTTAATGTCAATATCAATGTTAATTGAAATTAACTTTTTTCATAATTCTAGAAAGAATTCAAATTAACTCATAAAATGAATCTCTTTGAATATGGCGGAGAGAGAGGGATTCGAACCCTCGATGAGCTTTTAACCCATACTCCCTTAGCAGGGGAGCGCCTTCAGCCTCTCGGCCATCTCTCCAAAATTGTATCTTTACTCCGAACAGTAAATCTGCGATGCATCATACAAGGCGCAGCGCATTATTTCGGACTCCTGTCCTCCACCCTTCGGGCCAGCCTGTGGCTGTTCAAATCGTTCCAGACGATTTAGTCAGCCTCTCGGCCATCTCTCCAAACAATTAAACCTTTAAGGTTATTTTTCCCGACAGTGTAATAAGAATTATTTATTAATCGGAAAAACTTCTCAATGCTTCATTTACAAAGCAACTTTCAAATATAAAAAAGTGAATTAGTTATTCGTTCCCTAAATTTTCTTCAGAATCATCTCCTTGCTCATTTCTGATACGCTCATAGATTTCTTCCCTGTGAACAGCAATTTCCTTGGGGGCATTGATTCCTATTCTTACCTGGTTTCCTTTTACACCAAGTACAGTTACTGTGACATCGTCACCAATCATTAAAGTTTCACCAACACGGCGTGTTAAAATTAACATTAATATCTCCTAAACGTATCCTGTTTTATTCCTCTTGGGGAATTATTATTATATTTATTTTTGTGAGATTATCCATAAAATCTAGGACAGGCATTAGACTACATTTTAATTGGAATTTGAAGTATTTTATCAAATATTTAATAAGTTTTTTACTTCACTCCGACTTTGTTGCATGACATGCTGAAGATTTTTTAAATCACTCACTCCACCACCCTGAGCAAAGTCAGGTCTTCCACCCCCTTTGCCTGAAATCTGTGCAGATATCTCTCTGATAATATCGCCGGCTTTGATTGACTGCACCAAATTAGATGTTACGGCGCAAATTAATTGAACTTTATCTTCGTTGTGATTGGCTAAAACAACAACACCTGAAGAATATTTTGATTTAAAATCATCAACGATAGACCGAAGATTCTCAACTTTAAAATTTTCAAGAACTTTAAATAAGAAGTTATTATTATTTTCCTCTTCAACTTCCGACCATAAATCTTTTGCTGCTGTACTTGCCAGCTTCACCTCAAGTTGTTGAAGTTTTTTCTCAAGAGTTTTATTCTTATCCAGAATATCAGAAATCTTAGTTGTTACATTCTGTTGAGAAGAATGTGTTAACGCTATGATATTATTTAATTTTTCATCATTACTTTGCAAATAATTTATTGCCTCAATACCGGTCACAGCTTCAATTCTTCTGATTCCCGCAGCAATTGAGGACTCACTGACTATTTTAAAAAGACCAATTTCACCGGTGTTTTTAGCGTGAGTTCCACCACAAAGTTCGATGGAATATCCACCGAAATCCAGCACACGAACTTCATCACCATATTTCTCTCCAAATAAAGCCATCGCTCCATATTTAACCGCTTCATCATATTTCATCAACTTGGTTTGACCCTGATAATTGGCACGAATATGAGTATTAACATCGCTTTCAATTTGACGCAATTGCTCTGGGCTAATTGCTTCGCCGTGCGAAAAGTCAAACCTCAGCTTATCATCCGATACAATAGAACCTTTCTGCTGTACATGACTTCCTAAATGTTCACGCAATACCTTGTGTAACAAATGCGTCGCCGTGTGATTAAGAACAATTTTTCCGCGCTTCTGAGAATCAATTCGAGCGACGACATCATCCCCTTGCGATACTTTACCTTTTGACATCTTTCCGATATGTAAAAAGAACTGACCGGCAGCTTTTTGAGTATCGGAAACTTCAAAATTGCCAAAATTTGTCATAATTTCACCGGAATCACCGATTTGTCCGCCGGATTCTGCGTAGAAAGGAGTTTGATTTAAAATCACAATACCGGATTCACCAGAAGACAATGATTCAACCTGTTTTCCATCCTGAATGATTGCCAATAAAGTCGCAGAGTCTTCATGTTTTTCATAACCGCTAAATTCAGTTGCTGACAAACTGGCTATCAATTCACTTGGAAGCTGATTGCCTTGATCAAAGCCACCGGATGCTTTAGAACGATCTTTCTGTTCCTGCATACATTGATTGAAACCGTCTTCATCAACTTTTAAACCGGATTCCCGAGCAACATCCTGAGTAAGGTCTAGCGGAAAACCATAGGTGTCATAGAGTTTAAATGCGACTTCGCCTGAAATAACATCCGTTTTCATGGACTCCATTGCTTTTGTTAACAACGACATTCCTGTTTCCAGAGTCTCAGCAAAGCGTAATTCTTCTTTTTGTAATGCCGACTCAATCTGTTTTTGATTATTTTTAAGTTCAGGATAGGCATCACCCATCACTTCAACCAAAGGAGTGACGACCTTATAAAAAAAGGTTTCATTTGCTCCAAGTTTATAACCATGACGAATCGCTCGGCGAATAATACGTCTGAGCACATATCCTCTACCCTCGTTTCCGGGTAGCACACCATCACTTATCAAAAACGCACAGGTTCTAATGTGATCAGCAATGACTTTTAACGATGGACTGGATAAATCTTTTACATTTAATAGTTCTGCTATGTATTTGATAATATGCTGAAATAAGTCAATATCGTAATTGTTATGTTTGCCCTGTAAAATTGACGTCACCCGCTCCAATCCCATGCCTGTATCCACACAAGGTTTCGGTAACGGAACCAAAGAACCATCGGTTTGACGATCAAATTGCATAAAGACTAAATTCCAGATTTCGATAAAACGATCGCCATCTTCATCCGGTGAACCCGGAGGGCCTCCGGCAATATGTTCTCCATGATCGTAGAAAATCTCTGAGCAAGGACCACAAGGGCCGGTATCACCCATTTGCCAGAAATTATCCTTGGCTCCTATTCTTACAACTTTTTCCTTTGGAAGTCCGATTTCCTCCATCCAGATTTTTTCTGCTTCATCATCATCTTCAAAAACTGTCACCATCAGTTTTTCTTGCGGCAATTTCAACTCCTTAGTTAAAAACTCCCAGGCAAATCGTATCGCATCCTGTTTGAAATAATCACCAAAACTGAAATTTCCCAACATTTCAAAAAATGTATGATGCCTTGCGGTGTAACCCACCTGATCAAGGTCATTATGCTTGCCACCGGCACGGACACATCTTTGTGAACTCACCGCGCGGTTGTAGTCTCTCTTTTCCGCTCCCAGAAACATATTTTTAAACTGCACCATGCCGGCATTAACAAAAAGCAAGGTATTATCATCAACAGGAACCAGCGAACTGCTGGGTACAGCAGCATGTTTATGTGCAACAAAG
The DNA here is from genome assembly GCA_020442725.1 of Lysobacterales bacterium. GTDB lineage: Bacteria > Pseudomonadota > Gammaproteobacteria > Xanthomonadales > Marinicellaceae > NORP309. The sequence continues at coordinate 1,563 of JAGRJO010000054.1, read as the reverse complement.
TAATCGATAAATTTCTTTCTAATTTCAGAAGTTGTAAGCATAATTCAATGAAAAATATAAATTTTTGAGAATTTTAAATTTTATAAAGCCAATGTACAAGGTTTAACAATTATGTTGTCAAATTATTCCGCTTTGCCGATAAACTCCCGCAAGTTTCTGACCTCATAGGTGGCTTTGTGTTTTGCTTTCTGCTGATACAAGTTGAACCAAACAGTATCAATCCCATAGTTAATTCCACCTTGAACATCCGAGCCAAGATTATCACCAATCATCAAAACCTCGTGTTTTTCCGGCGAATTCATCAATCCAAAAGCATAATCAAAAATCTCTTTTGATGGCTTTGAGTGCTTAATCTCTTCAGAAATAATCACATGCTCGAAGTATTTGGTAATTGGAGATGCCGCAAAACGCGGTTTTTGCACTGCTGTCATACCATTCGTCATAATAACCATTTGGTGATTGTTCGATAATTTATCAATGACCTCCATCGCATTTCTAAACAATTGTCCGTTTTGAGATAAATTAAACAAATAATCTTCGGCAAACTGTTCCACATCTCTGGTTACATCTAAAGCATCAAAAAGCTGTGTGGTGCGTTTGAGTTTAATTTCTTTTTGAGATTTAATCTCACCTTTTTCAAACTGCATCCAAAGTCGGTGGTTAATTCGATGATAAGTCTCAATAATAGTCTCAAGTGGATACTGAATTTCAAAATCATCCAGTGTTTTCAACAAAGCGCACTTTTCTGCTTCGTTATAATCAAACAAAGTGTTATCGGCATCAAATATCAACCAACGGTATTTTTTTATTTTTTCATGCATGGAAAATCATATTAACATTTATTTATTGAGAATTTATCGTACGAATACCTTATAATTCACGCCAACTTTAATCCAATGAATATATTGAACAAGCTGGAAATATTATCACAATCTGAATGGGATTTTTTTAAAAAAAACGGTTATCTGATAAAAAGAAATTTTATTGATAAAACAATCGTTCAACGAATTCAGGAAACTACAGAACAACATCTTAAAAACCGCATCGCTCCTTTTGAATTGGAGCAAGAGGTCAATTATCCGGGTTCTCCCAAAACTGTGGAAGAAAAAGGCGGTGACACTATCAGACGATTGAAGCTCGCCTATTCGCGTGATGAAGTTTTTAAAATTTGGATTAATAATCAAAAGGTTATACAAGTTTTGAAAGATTTATTTCAATCGGAAAAAATCTTTTTTGTGCAATCTCATCACAATTGCGTGATGACAAAACAACCACAATTCAGCTCAGAAACTCATTGGCACAAAGACACTCGATACTGGAATTTTGCCAATAATCATCTCATAAATACCTGGTTGCCTTTAGATGATGAAGTTACAGAAAACGGTTGTTTGCAAGTTATTCCACAATCTCATCAATGGCAAACACCCAGAGAACTATTAGACGCAAGACTTTTCCTCAGAGAAGATTTGCCAGAATCTATGCAATGGATTGAGAAAGCCCAAAATGTCGAAATGAAACAAGGTGATTTATTGTTTTTTCATGCTGCTATTTTTCATGCCGCCG
>JAGRJO010000053.1 GCA_020442725.1 Lysobacterales bacterium | reverse complement strand
GAAATATTCGGAAGAAAGCTTCATACTGTCTGAGCGTAGCGAGTTTATGAAGCGCCGGATATTTCAAATATCGAAGGAAGCCTTTAGGCCGAAATGCTGGGGCGTGTTTTTGCGTTACTTTTGCACGAGCAAAAGTGACAAGAAATAATAAATTACTGATTCCCAAAAAAACAAAAAGCCCTAAAGACTCCGCTAAGGCAAATTTGTCGATCGCGAATCCGCAATCCTTGACTGCATAAAATGTTTTTTAATCCTTTTTTCAAGTTGCAGTCGATTTTACAGAAAAATAGACAATATTTTTAGGATTTATCAACATACCCCTCAATCCCCTTTCAAAAGGGGAGGTTTGTTCTAGTTTCAAAATAAATCAAGATTGATTTAATAAGATACTTACGACTCCATGGACTTCGTCCATTTCGCTCAGTATGACGGTGTTTTTTTGGATTTAATGTGAGATTTTAGGTGGTGCTAAACTAAATTCAGCATGAAGAGTTTTGGATTTGGTAGATGCTTCAACTATGCTTAGTATGACGTGTTCTTTATAACCCCTTTGCATGAAGCTGAGATGTGCAGAAATATTCGGAAGAAAGCTTCATACTGTCTGAGCGTAGCGAGTTTATGAAGCGCCGGATATTTCAAATATCGAAGGGAGCCTTTAGGCCTAAATGCCGGGGCGTGCTTTTACGTTACTTTTGCACGAGCAAAAGTGACAAAATAAAAGATGATGAACTGAATTCAGCTTGACTTTAACTTAATCATTTTTTATAGCTAATAGCTAATTGCTTATACAACTTATCCAAGGTTCTGACCAATTTATTAAGTTTAGATAGATCTTGTTCGTTATTGATAACATCATCGGCAATTTGCAGTCTTTGTTCTCGATTGCATTGGCTCGCGAGCATTTTTTCGGCTAGTTCTTCGGTGATATGATCTCTGGCTGTGAGCCTTTTGATTTGTGTATCTTCGCTCACATCAACGACAAGGATTCGATCTAGCCATTGATAATTGCTGTTTTCACACAGTAATGGAATCACCACGATACAGTAATCTTGTTTAACGTTCTTTACCCTGTTTGCAATTTCTTTACCGATGAGGGGATGAAGAGTTGAGTTGAGTATTGCGAGTTTTTGTTCGTCGTTAAAAACGATTTTCCGAAGTTTTTTTCGATCGAGTTCGTTATGAGAGTTCAGAATGGCGGTTCCAAATGTTTTAACGAGTTGTTTGAGACCTTCTGTTTTCGGCTCTACCACTTCTCGGGCAATAATGTCAGCATCAATGATTGGACAACCGAGCTCGGCAAAAATGTCACTGACTGTTGATTTTCCACTGGCAATCCCGCCGGTTAATCCAACGGTAAAACATTGATGCTTTAAATTCATGTGTGTTTAGTTCAAACCAGAGATATTAAGATACCAGTTGATGATGTTTTCTCCCCAAATCATAGCAACCCAAGTTCCGACTGCCAGATAAGGGCCAAATGGGATGGGCTTATTACGGCTATTTTTATTGAGCACCAGATAAATTGAACCAATTACCGCTCCGGCAACCGATGACATGATAACTATCACTCCGACTGATTTCATCCCTAACCAGGCACCACCGGCTGCGAGCAATTTAAAGTCTCCATAACCCATGCCTTCTTTTCCGGTTAATAATTTGAACAACCAGAATATTGACCAGAGTAATAAATAACCCAGTAATGCTCCTTTGATAGAGGCTTCAGAATCGATAAATATCACCCAAAGACTGATAAATAACCCTAGCCACAACAATGATAAACTAAATGAATCAGGAATCACCATCGTATCAAAATCAATCATTGAAATTGCAATCAGATACCAAGTGAGAAACAATGCTGCAACTGATTGCAATGACCAGCCAAAATGATAGACCACATAAGTGCTTAGTATTGCTGTGAGTAATTCGATTAACCAATAGCGATTAGAAATTTTTGTTTTGCAATTGGAGCATTTTCCACGCAAAAGTAAAAAGCTGATAACCGGAATATTTTCCCAGGCTTTGATTTGATGATTGCATTTTTGGCAATGTGAACGTGCCCAAATGATGCTAGGTGGTTTGACTTCCTGTTTGTATTTTTCAAGAGTGGTTTTTAATTCGGTATAGGAATCGGATAAGTGATTAATGCTGTCATGAGTCCATTCGTGCTCCATTGATTTTGGATAGCGATAAATCACAACATTCAAAAAACTGCCAACAAGAAGTGAAAAGACAAAAGTTGTAATGAGCAATGCCGGTAGCGATTGCTCCAAAGCCTGCAATAAAGCCATTACATCACTGCCGCCATCTTGAAGATCGGCAGATACATCGCCACAATCATAACACCAACCAAACCACCAATAAGCACCATAACTAATGGCTCAATCAAACTACTCATGGCATCCACATCATTGGCTACTTCCTGCTCATAATAATCCGCAACTTTAGCCAGCATGGCATCCAGATTACCGGATTCCTCACCAATTGCTGCCATGGACACGACCATGTGTGGGAAAATACCGGTTTGTTGCATAGCTAATTGGAGTTGATGACCGGTAGACACATCTTCCTTAATTTTCTTGATGGCATCCCCATAAACCACATTGCCCACAGCTCCGGCAACAGTGTCCAAACCTTCAACCAAAGGAACACCCGCTCTGAAAGTTGTTGATAAGGTTCTGGCAAAACGAGCAACTGCTGCGTTGTTTAGGATATTGCCGACGATAGGGAGTTTCAAAGACAATCTGTCCAGTGCATGGGCAAATTTCAATGACCGTTTTTTCAATTGGATAAAACCAACAATAACTCCAACAAAAACCCCAAGATAAAGTAAAAAGTTTTCCTGTAAAGCCTCGGATGCATGCACCACCATTTGTGTCAACCCCGGCAAATCCGCTCCAAAACTTTTGAACATTTCTTCAAATTGTGGAACCACTTTCAAAAGTAACAAAGCACTCACACCAAATGCAACCACGATTACCGCTGCCGGATAATATAGAGCTTTTTTGATTTTACCTTTAATTTCTTCGGTTCGTTCTTTGTAAGTTGCAATCGTATCCAGCAACTCGTCAAGCACACCGGCTTTTTCACCGGCAGCAACCAGATTACAATATAACTCATCAAAATGCAGAGGATGTTTGCCTAAAGACTCACTCAAACTCAAACCCGACTGAATATTATTCTTGATGTCTTTAAGCATCTTCGCCATATTCGGGTTTTTCTGTCCGCCTTCAATAATCTCAAAAGCCTGCACCATTGGCACACCGGACTCCATCATGGTTGCCAACTGCCTGGAAAATAGGGCAATATCCTGAGCCTTAATCGGTTTTCCTTGTGAAAAGAGTGGCTTTCTCTTTTTGACAATTTGGTTGACATTAATGTTCTGACGGCGTAACTCTGAACGAGCGACCGTCAAACTTTTTGCTTTAATTTCTCCATTAATTTTCTTACCGGTTTTGTCTTTACCTTTCCATGTAAAGGTAATATATTCTTCTATTGCATTTTGTTTTGTAGCCATATTTCTAATCTACCGTTACTCTGTTTGCTTCTGCTAAACTTGTGATACCATTTTTTACCTTCAGGAGCGCTGATTTTCTTAAATCAGCTATGCCATCAGCTCTTGATTGATCGGCAATTTCCAGCGCGTTTCCTTCTGCAAGAATAATCCTTTTAATTTTATCTGTCAGTGGCATAACCTGATAAAGGCCGACCCTACCTTTATAACCACCATTACACTTGCGACATCCAACAGCGTCATAAATTTTAATTTCATTGGCATCTTCTTCGGAAAAGCCTTCTCGAATTAAAACTTCAGGAGAGTATTCGCCGATTTGTTTACAGTCATGTAACCGTCTTCCCAATCTCTGAGCAATCACCAAAGAAACCGCAGAAACAATATTGAAAGGAGCGATTCCCATATTCATTAGACGACTGATGGTTTCCGGTGCATTGTTGGTATGAAGGGTCGAAAGCACCATGTGACCGGTTTGCGCGGCTTTAATAGCGATTTCAGCTGTTTCCAAATCACGAATCTCACCAACCATGATGATATCAGGATCTTGACGCAGGAATGAACGCAACGCCGCAGCAAAGGTCATTCCCTGCTTTTCATTTTGTTGAACCTGATTGATTCCGTTCACCCTGATTTCCACAGGGTCTTCAACAGTTGATATGTTTGAACCATCGACATTGAGAATATTCAAAGCGGTATACAACGAAACCGTTTTACCACTACCCGTTGGACCGGTGACCAGAACCATGCCATAAGGCTTATGAATTGCATTCACAAATAATTCTTTTTGCTCCGGCTCATAACCGAGCATATCAATACCCATTTTGGCAGCTGATGCATCCAGTACACGCATTACGATTTTCTCACCAAAAAGAGTCGGACAAGTACTCACACGGAAGTCAATTGCTTTGGTTTTGGACAGATTCAGTTTAATGCGACCATCTTGAGGAACACGCCTCTCAGCAATATCTAATTTTGACATTACTTTGACTCTGGATGCAATTTTCATGCTCATACCAACCGGTGGCTTGACCATTGTTTTCAGCATTCCGTCAACACGATATCTGACTCTGTAATTCTTCTCATAAGGTTCAAAGTGAATATCCGATGCTCCGCGCTTGATAGCATCAAGCAAGACTTTATTCACAAACTTAACAATCGGAGTATCATTGGCATCATTATCGGATGAATTGTCCTCTTCATGCAACTCCGTTGTATCTTCATAGTCCAGATCTTCAAGACCTGAGTCATCGTTCTCCTCGTCCATCATCGACTCTGCTTCACTGAGTGCTTCATCAATTACGCTTGTTAATATATCGTGAGGGATAACGACCGGATCCACAGCCATATTGGTGTGGAATTTTATTTCTTCAATTGCAGTTACATTCGTCGGATCGGAAATTCCAAGAAATAATTTTTTATCTCTTTTGAATAAAGGTAAAACACTATGCTTATGAATTAATTTTTCATCCACCAAATCCACCGGCAGACTTTTGCTATCCATGACCGAAACATCAAATAACGGAACTCCATAAACTGCTGAAGAAACACTTGCCAATTTATCAGCAGGTGCCAAATCATTTTCAACCAGATAGGTAAAGAGAGGAATTCGCCTTTTTTTTGAGGTGATGACAGCTTCAATTGCATTTTCTTCAGATATCACTGAAGATGCAATCAAGCGCTTCAACGTTCCGTTTAACATCACTTTCGAGTCATTACTCATCATTTATTGTAACTCCCATAGCCCCTAAAAAGATATTTTTCTTTTAAATATCTGTACTTTACACGATTTTTCTAAATAAATGAACAACTATCTTAATGAAATTATAAATCAGTTTTTGCGATTTAATTCACAGATTGATTGGTGTGCTAAAAAAATATAATTTTAAAACGAATCTCAGCTATTGTTTAAGTTGTGAGTCACTATCAGTTATAATACGCTTTTTTCATAAATACATAACCAAAAGGGGTATCATAATGAATTTTCACGAATATCAGGCGAAAGAGATTTTTGCCTCATATGGAGTTCCCGTGCCTGCAGGAATTGTTGCCAGAACTGTTGATGAGGCTTTAAATGCAGCTAAATCTCTGGGAGGCAATATGTGGGTTGTAAAAGCTCAGGTTCATGCCGGAGGAAGAGGCAAAGCCGGCGGTGTCAAACTGGCGAAAACCATGGATGAAGTCAGAGAATACGCGAGCAACATGCTTGGAATGACTATCCAAACATATCAAACCGGCGGAATGGCTTTGCCGGTGAATGAAGTTTTAATTACTGAAGCGGCTGAAATCAAACAAGAGCTTTATCTGAGTTTATTGGTTGACCGTGCGAATAAATGCCTGTCATTCGTCGTTTCTGCAGCCGGCGGTGTGGATATTGAGGAAGTCGCCAAAACAACTCCTGAAAAAATTCATACCGTGACTGTCGATAATCTCGAAGGGCTTTTCCCTTACGAATGTCGTAAAGTTGGTTTTAGTATGGGATTATCTGCTAAACAAACAAACCAGTTAACAAAAATCATGATGGCATTACACAAAATGTTCCATGATTTGGATTTGGCGCTGGTCGAAGTCAATCCATTGATTATCGATGGTAATGACGATGTCGTTGCTTTGGATGCTAAAATCAGCATGGATGATAATGCCTTATTCAGACATAAGAAATTAGCCGAACTTCGTGATAAATCACAGGAAGATCCTGCTGAAGCTGAAGCTCATGAACATAGCCTCAACTACATCAAACTGGATGGAAATATCGCATGTATGGTAAACGGTGCCGGATTGGCAATGGCAACCATGGATGTGATTAAGCTCAAAGGTGGCGAGCCTGCAAACTTCCTTGATGTTGGTGGTGGAGCGACAGCTGAAAGAGTCGCAGTTGCGTTCAAAATTATTCTTTCTGATCCGAACGTCAAATCAATTCTGGTCAATATTTTTGGAGGAATTGTTCGTTGTGATTTAATCGCTCAAGGTATTATTGATGCCATTAAAGAAGTTGGTGTCGAACAACCGATTATCGTTAGGCTTGAAGGAACCAATGTCGAGCAAGGTAAGGAATTACTCAAACAAAGTGGTTTGGCAGTGATTGCTGCTGATGACTTAGACGATGCTGCAACCAAAGCAGTTTCAGCAGTAGCATAGGAGGAAAGAATGAGCGTATTAATCAATAAAAATACTAAAGTTGTGGTACAAGGTTTTACCGGATCACAGGGAACTTTCCACTCCAGCCAAGCCATTGAATACGGAACTCAAATCGTTGGTGGCGTGACTCCGGGTAAAGGCGGACAAACACATCTCGACAGACCTGTTTTTGATACTGTTGAAGAAGCCGTCAAGCAAACCAGTGCCAATGCCAGTATGATTTTGGTTCCACCTCCATTTGCCGCTGATGCGATTTTAGAAGCAGTCGATGCCGGAATCAAAGTGATTATCTGTATCACCGAAGGCATTCCTGTTTTAGATATGATGAAAGTGAAATCTGTATTGGAAACTATGCCTGATGTTAAGTTGGTTGGACCAAACTGTCCAGGCGTTATCACTCCGGGCGAATGTAAAATCGGAATCATGCCAGGACCCATTCACAAACCGGGAAATATCGGAATTGTTTCTCGTTCAGGCACTTTAACATACGAAGCCGTTCACCAAACCACTAAAGTCGGACTCGGTCAAACAACCTGTATTGGTATTGGCGGTGATCCCATTCAAGGGATGAATTTTGTTGATTGTCTGAAAATGTTTCAGGATGACCCGGCGACAGAAGGAATCATTATGGTTGGTGAAATTGGCGGCTCTGCTGAAGAAGATGCGGCTGAATACATTAAAAACCATGTGACCAAACCGGTTGTTTCTTACATTGCCGGAGTCACAGCACCTGCGGGTAAACGCATGGGACATGCGGGAGCAATTGTAGCCGGCGGTAAAGGAACTGCTCAAGCCAAATACGAAGCACTCGAAGCAGCAGGTGTTACAACTGTAAAATCACCAACTCTTTTAGGCGAAGCGATTAAAAAGTTGGTCGGTTAATAAGAATTAATAATTCTTAAGATTAAAAAGCCGTTTAATTTAATTAAGCGGCTTTTTTATTTATAATTATTTCAATTTAAACTTTCTGCATAACTGATGAAAAGTATCCTCGTCATTTTATTATTAGTCATTTCCCAAGTTTCATTCTCTGATGATAGCAATACAGTATCAAATAAAGACTATCAGGTTTTTTATAATGCCTTTCCATCAACATTTTTAACACCTGAAGTCGCCAAAAATTACCAGATTGAACGCTCTGCTAACCGTGGTTTGTTTAATATTTCTGTCAGAAAAAAAAATAATGATACTTCGGAACCCGCAAAAGCTAAACTCATTGTTTCTGCAAAAAACCTTATAGGTCAGGAAAAATCGGTTGATGTGAAAGAAATCATAGAAGCCGGTGAAGCCATTTATTATATCGGCTCTTTTTCAGTTTCAGAGGAAGAAGTGATTCACTTTAATATTGATGTCATTCCTGAAAATAGCCAAACCTCATTAAACGTGAAGTTCACTCACGAGTTTTAAAGATTTTTATAAAGGTAATTTCTGCCTTTAGGATGATTCTTGAATCGACGATGCACCCATAAATACTGCTCAGGATGCTTTTTGATTTGTTGTTCAAATAATTGATTTAACTTTAACAAGTTTTCCTTAATATCATCTCCCTGAAAAATATCTAATGGTGGCAAAACATCAACGTGATAAATTGTTTTCCCGCTGGAATTTTTCCCGCGAAAACCAAACCACGGGATTACAGGAACATTGGTCGATTTTGCCAATCTTGCCAAACCGGTAACCGTTGCTGCAGGTACACCAAAAAAGTCGATATATTCAAATTGATAGGAAAAATTCTGATCCGGAAAAAAATACACCGGATAATTGTTTTTCAACGATTTCAAAACATTCTTCATATCCTTTTTGTCGATTGTTTTTTCGCTATGGGTTCGTCTGGCGATATCGACATGCTCTTCGAAAATTTTATTGTTATGTTGACGAGCAAGCATGTGTCCCGGTTTGCTAAGAGTGGTATTTATGGCTCGAATCACCAGTTCCATTGGGTGCAAATGGCAACTGATTAATAAACAACCATTTCCTTCAGAATGTGCCTTCTCAATTACATCTAATCCGGAAAATTCCACTCGTTCAGTAATCTTCTCTGTATTTCCCCAATAAGCATAAATTGTTTCAAGCAAACCTTTACCATTGGATATCAGATTTTGTTTTAAAAGTTTTTTTCTATCTTTGAAAGATAAGTCAGGAAAGCATAACTCGATATTTCTGTGAGCAATTTTCTTTCTTTTATTCGGAATCAACCAAAATAACCAGCCAACAAAATAACCTAAAGCCAAAATAAAGGATAACGGCAACTTCATCAGTAACTTTGCCAATGCGACGATGAAGTTAGTCTTTGTTCTTTTGAAGCTCATAGAGTTTTGCGTATTTCAAGAAAGCATACCTGGTGTTTAACGATGTATTGATAAAGCCAGCCCAGCCATTGAAAATCTGACGACGAAGAAAATACTGACGAAAAAAATACCAAGGTGGATAGAACACTAATTTTAAAGGAGAAGTTCGCTTTCCTTGTTGAAATTTCTGCTTGGCTGCCAGTTGCGAATATTGATTGATTTTTTCCACTTTTTTGGAAATTGAAGTTTCTCCAAAATGACAAATTTCCGCTTTGAGTTTTGATAATTGACCGGATGTTTTTACCGATTCATGTACTAAATCGTCAGAAATCGTCGATAAATTTTTATTAAAAAGTCTGACAAAGTGATTCATACGAACCCAACTGTGTGACCACTTCCAGAAAACCCATTCTCTTCTTGGTAAGCTGTAAGCATCAAATTCAGGAGATTTATTTTTAAATTCGGCTATAGCTGTTTGACCATCATCACTCATAAATTCATCGGAATCCAAAAGCAGAACCCAATCATTGCTTGCTAAAGAAATCGCATCTCTTTTTTGCTGCGAAAATCCTTTAAACTTTTGCTGTTTGATGACACAGTTATATTTATTGAGGATTTGCAATGTTGTATCAGTACTGAATGAGTCCATCACCACAATTTCATCAGCAAAACCAAGGCTTTGCAAACATTTTTCAATGGTTTCTTCATTATTGAATGTGGTTATAACAGCGGAAATTTTAATCATCTTGATGACTCACCATTAACAATCCGGCACCGCAAAACCAGATACAAATCGACCAAAATGAAGAAAACAGAGAATAAATACTCACGAATGGTAAAAATGCACACACAATCGCAACCATAAACGACCACATTGAAGGTTTATAATTTAACTTAACAAATTTCAACAGTTGATACATTGCAAATATCATCAGAAATAAACCAATCAATCCTGTTTCAGACAAAATTTCCAACAACCAATGATGAGCATGCATCCCGACTCCACCTTGCTCCTGCCAGATATCATCGCTTTCAGCATATTGTGAATAAGCATTTCTGAACGCATGGGCACCAACTCCATTAATTGGATGTTCAGAAAACATATTCCACGATGTTTGCCAAATCGGCAAACGATTCGCTAATGCAAAATCCAGGCCGGATTGCGAACCATCCAAAGCCGCCATTGACCGTTCAATGCGATTTTGAAACTCCGGAGAAATAAACCATAGTGACACTAATAAAACAATGGCAACCACAGCTGTTTTTATCAACAAAATAAATCTTCGTGTTTTAACATGATGCAACCAATAAGCAAATAACACAAACATCATCATCAACCATGCTGAGCGTGTCCCTGACAAGATTATCACAGCTATCATTGCCAATGTCAAAACCCAACGAACCACCGAATTTATCTGTACCAAACCAATCATCACAACTGGCATTAACAATGCAATCACAGGACCTAGTTTAACCTGATCGGTTCCGAAAATACCGTTCAAACGTCCGGGATATGTTTCTCTTCCAATCAAGTCAAAGCCAACAAAATACTGAATCAATGCATCTATTGTCCAGAGAACAATAAGAATTGTTATAAATGGAATGATTAATTTCCTGTCTTGGTTTTTAGTCAATACAAGTATGGCAATTGTTGCCAGATAGAATCGAAGACTAGATACTCCAACAATCAGTGTTTTTTTCTGCCAGAATGAATCCGGAACAGAAAGCAGTATCATCAAAAAGTAACACAAATAAACGATGCTTAAAATCTGGATTTGAGGCTTTTTAAATACTTGAACTCCTTGATTCACTAATGAGTAGACCCCAAGAATTGATAAAATCAGAATTGGCAATTCAGCTAATCTGGAAAAAGGCAGCAGAACTAACACAGAAAAAAATAAATAAACTGTGAATTTGGAAAGGCTAATCGACATTTGCAGATTCCAAATAAAGTTGATAGGTTTTGTTCAACATGTCTGTGAGCAAAAATTGAGGATTATTTTTAACTTCAGGTTGATTGTTCAATATTGAATCAATCACACCCGCGAGTTGTTGAGTGTCACCCAATTTGACTTTCCCTTCGGGAAACATTTTATCCAGAATCTCACCCACTCCACCGTGATTGTATCCGACGGCAGGAGTACCGACGGATAGTGATTCCAAAACAGTTCGTCCAAAGGCTTCCGGGCGTTTCGATGCGGATACGACAACATCTGCTATTGAATAAATCTCTGCCATAGAATCCTGTAAGCCCAGCCAATACACTTTATCCTCGACTCCATTATCTCTGAACCAATGTAGCAATTTTG
>JAGRJO010000052.1 GCA_020442725.1 Lysobacterales bacterium | reverse complement strand
ATTCCCGCCTCCAGTGCCACTTCATCAGGCAGCGTTACCTGCAGTGTCAATGTCCTCAGACGATCCAACCTTTGAATTTGGCTCGGACCGGCAGTCCGGGTGATTTCTGCAAGATCTCCCAAAGCCAGAATTTCATCCGATGCGGTATATAACGGAACGCCAGCCAGCTCTTCTGGTGTCAGCCACTCATCATTTCGAAGAATAACATCATATCTCCGGCTTCCATCAAAGTATTCGCCCACGAAGTTTCCGGTTCCCAAGGCTCTGACGATTCCTGAGAGCTGAGTCCGTGTCCATCCGGCTTCAGCAATGGCTCGATCATCTGGAAAAATACGCAATTCAGGCTCTCCATATTCTAATGAAGGTGAGGGTCTTATTTGTGCTCCCGGAATGAGTTGCTGAATCTTCCCAAATGCCACTTTACCAACCTCCAGAATACGTTCAAAATCACCTCCCTGTATATCCACATTGATTTGCCTTGCTCCTCCGATTCCTCGGAAAATTGAGGCTCTTCGGGCGAAACCTATCGTATCCGGCAGTCCTTGTAAAATCTGTTTGTTAATAATACCTAGTAACTCATCTACATCATCGGGGTCTTCAGCTCTGACACCAAAAAACGCTCTATCACCGAACAAGCCCAGAAAATAATTTTTAACTTTCGGTAATTTCTCTCCATTAATGTAAGGCTCCATTCTGCCTTTGATGACATTAACTAAATCTTCCTGTGCAGAGGAAACAGAAAGCCCTGGCTGAGGTAAAAGAAATCCAAAGCTTTGATTCCGTTTACCAGCTGGTAAATAATCTGCAGGAGGTAAAATCGAATACGCTATCAACATCGGCAAAACAGTAAGAGCCAAAACCCATATTTGTTGTTTGAGTTTTGTATTTGTTATTCTTGCTATAAAACTTGCAATTTTCTCCCACAAGTCATAGTGATGATCATCAAAGTTTTCATCTTTAATCCATTTGGAAGCGGCAGCTGGCAATACAGTCACAGCAACTATCAGTGAAACAACGACAGAAACAGATATGGTAACTGCAAGATCCGCAAACAATTGTCCCGATTCATCTTTCAGAAATATAATCGGCAAAAAGATTGCAACAGTTGTTGCCGTTGAAGCCAGAAGTGCCGCCCAAACCTGCTGAGTTCCTATCAATGAAGCAATGGTTGGCTTCAGTCCTTTTTCACGTTGCCTGACAATATTTTCCAATACAACGATAGCCGCATCCAGAACCATCCCTGTTGCAAATGCCAAACCGGCCAGTGAAATAATATTGAGTGAACGACCCAATATCTCCATAGCAATAAAAGAAGCCAGCAGACAAATGGGAATTGCCAGTGCCACAATCAATGCTGGTACCGCACGTTTCAGAAAGAACCACAATACCGCTATAGCCAGAAACATCCCCAAAAACAGATTGTTCTTAACCATTGAGATTGAGGAGTTGGTATAAACCGTTTCATCATACAACTGCTCAATACTCAGACCATTATCCTGCAGCAATCCGGTTCGCAGTTCTTCTATCATAGCCTTGAGATCGTCCATAACATCCAGCACATTCACTCCAGCTTCCGGAATGACATTCATCATCACAGCACGAGCTCCGCTTTGAGTGATTGATCCTGTCATATCCTGCATTTGCATCTTAATATCTGCAATGTCTTTGAGGTAAATCGGTTTGCCATCACGCCATTGCAATATCATATCCTGCAGATTCGTGGCATCATATTTGCCTTCATAGCGAATTGTATATTTGCGTTTCCCAATGTCTTTGGTTCCGGCAGAAATATTATTGAATGAGTTACTAAAACCTGAGATTTGAGTGAGGTCCACTCCAAGAGTGGCTGCCTTAAAAGGATCAAAAGTAATTCTCAATTCAAACGGCCTGCCTCCAAAAGAGTTCACAGCCGTAACACCATTGATTTGTTCGACTTTGGGCACGATATTATCATTGACAAAGTCCTGATATTCAGCAATATCCCGATTATTGCCCGGCAGTGGCTTCATGGAAAACCATGCAATAGGACTGCCTCCAAACCGGCTCGCTCCCAAAATCACTCGGGGCTCGGTAGCATCAACCGGATAGGAAGGAACCTGATTTAAGCGATTAATCACCTCAACCAGTGCACGTTGCATGTCCATATCCGATGCAAATTCCAAAGTGACACTGGCGCTGCCCGCACTTGCCGTTGCAGACAATTGTTCCAATCCCGGTAAGCCTTGAAACACTTTTTCCTGAGGCTCCAGAATTTCAGATTCTATCTCTTCCGGTGCTGCTCCCCGCCAGGCCGTATTTATACCGATAGCGGGTCTTTCAACATTGGGAGCCAATTGTATCGGAAGATGTGTCAGACTGATATATCCGAAAATCGCCACCAAAAACACACCCACAGCGACGGCAACCCGGTTATTTAAGGAGCTTTTAGTTAGTTGCACTTATTTGAACTCGATTAAAGCAGTTGATTATAAATAATAACATTCAATTGTTGACTATGCCATTAGTCATTATCTTTGTTTTTTTCTTTGTCAACTTTATTCGGTTGTATCTTACCTAGTCCCGGTCCTAACTCCCATTGCTCCGCATCAATGACTTCACGATAAGCATGCCATGAGGCGTGTCCAATGACCGGTAAAAATATTGCAAAACCGATAAAAGCGGTTGCGACCCCCAACAAAATTATCATTACAATTGTCAAACCCCACACGGCCATGACAAATTTGTTTTTCAATACTGCATTAATGGAAGTTAAAATAGCAGTCACTGCATCAACATTTCTATCCATTAGCATTGGAATCGAAAAGGCTCCGATACAAAACACGACCATTGCGAAAATTGCACCCACAGCTGTTCCTATTCCCAAAAATTTGACCCAATCCATAACATCCATACTCGACATGGACGGGAAGAAAATATGAACCATGCTTGCTGCTCGCGCCCAAATTAGAAAAACAATTAAAAATATAAATGCCAAAACCATTTCGTTACCGAAATATTTTTTCCCTTCTCTCAAACAGCGTAAAAACATGGGTTTTACGTCATTGTTGAGCTGACGACTGATTGAATATAGACCAATGGCAATTGCCGGCCCCATAAAGAAAAATCCGGCAATTAAAGCAATGGCAAGGACAATAGAGTGAGCATTATAAGCAATATAAGTGATTAGCAAGCTAACCAACATCATTACAATTCCATAGGTTAGACTTAGTCTTGGTACTCTCTTAAAGTCATACCAGCCCTTTTTGAGCCATCTGGCAGGAGCGTCCATATCCACATTTCTACAAGGTGCAACCAGTGGTTTTATATACTCTTTGTTATCATTTTCAGACATTATTGAACCCTCTTTTTTCTTATAAATCTTACCAAAAAAAAAATAAATTCCAAGCAAATAGTAACTTTTACAAAGCCACACCGTTATTTAGGTAAGTTTAACCAATGAGAAATAATTATGAAAAAAATACTAGCCTTCTTTATATTGACATTATCATTCACTGCCTTGCATGCTAAATCCTTTGTGGATGATATCAGCAAAGCGATAGGAAGCGACCCCCAGGTTAACATTAATCTCGGAACAGGTATAATCAGCACAATTCTTTCATTCTCAGATGATGAAGAAGCAAAAAAAGTAAATGATTTTTTATCCGGACTGAGCAAATTGAGAGTTACAGTTTTTGAACTGGATAAATCAAAAAATACAAAAAAGCTCACCTCATTAGTGAAGTCTAAAATTGATGATTTATTGTCAAAAGGATATGAACAAATAGTTACAGTCAAAGAAAGTGATGAAATGGTTCATATTGTTGCTAAAGTCAATGGTGACAAACTGGAAGATGCAATGGTCATTGTTTTGGAAGAAAACGATGAAATGGTTGTTATTGATATGCAAGGAACTTTGGATTTAAAACAACTTTCAAAACTGAGCAAGAATTTCGATGTCAATCTGAATGGAGTTATAGCTGATAGCTAAAGATTAGTTATATACATCTTTCAAAAAAAACCAGGAAAATTCCTGGTTTTTTTTGTATTTAAAGTAACCTTTTTGGTTAGGGGATAGATGCACAGTCCACGGTGAAATTCACATCCTGATTCAGACCCGTACCTGTTATCGATTTAAAGTTTTGTTGATTAATAGTCCCTGTATCGGTTGCTACGATAATACAAGTTCCTGCACCACCACTTTCCGCTTCAATGGAAACGGTAAAATCATTGTTTTGGAGTATCTGACCAATATTATACACCCCATTTAAAGTGATTGGTTCATATGCAATACTTTGTGCATTTTCTTCCAGCCTTAGACTAAACCCCTGGAAGCTAGGAAGATTTTGAACTGTCGCATAAACTTGATATTCCGGAACCGGCACAGAAATTGTAAAGTTCTTCACAACTGACAAATCATCCCCTCCATTTGTAGTTCCTCCGTCATCTCTCAGCTGAACTGAAATCGAAGCCGTTCCGTAATGTCCTGAAACTAAACTAAATTGTAACCTATTGGACTCAGGGTCAATTGTTACACTATGACCGCCGATATCTGAATGAATAATTCCATCAGGATCATTAGCAATTGAAATCAAGAACTGGCTTGTTTTTTGATGAGTTTCGAACGAATTTCCATAATCAATGTTAGTAATGAAGTTATCCAAAGAAATGGCTTCGGGTGTATTTGAATCGTTACATGTCACTTGACCTGTAAGGCTATCAACACTATTATCGACACAGACAAAACTAAAACTTGGCTCGTCATTAATTGGGTTGATAACCAAACCAAATACATGTTGCGTAGTAGTGATTTCATCATCGGCAATAATCGTTATTGTGGCAGACTGAGTTTCAGTATTGGCATCAGGATTTGGTACAATTTGTATGGACCTGTCTGAACCACCATTGTGAGTTATGATAATATTAGAAGGCGAGTTAGGAATCACATTAGGATTAGATGAAATCGCTGTTACTTCAATATCTGCATCATTCATATTTGGATCGCTAACAGTAAAATCAACTACTGAGCTTCCAGTATCTTCATCAAAAGCATTCATAGATGAAAAATCAATAGTCGGAGCTATATTAGTCGTTGTTTGAATGATTTTGTAGGATACATTATTAAATGGAATTGTATCTGTTGCATTTTTTACAAACGCCGCAGCTAACATTTCAATAGGTTCGCCAACGGTTCCTCCTGGAATCTCTACAGTTCTTGAAACACTTATCACAAGCTCTTCGCCAGAGGCAATAAATGCATTCTGCAGACTAACCAAGTCATTTCCAAATGAAGCATCTCCACAGTTAGTAGCCCCTAATGTGGCAGCACCTGCATTACAAGTCCAATCTGCCCCTCCAACCCCAGAAAAATAGGGTGAACTTGGAACAAGATTATAAAACTCTTCAAAGTTTCCGGTTACATCTACAAAACCATTGTTTCTAACAACATACCTATAAGAGAAAACTTGTTGATTAGCGACAGAAACTATTTCAGGAAAAACAAATCCATCAGAGTCTTGTAGTTCAACTTCCAGGTCATTCAAAGCATCTTCAAATCCTGTCATCAAAATTACATCGTTATGCATTCCTGTTTCCGTTGCACATTTTATTGTTCCATCAGTATTAATCGAGACTTTATTTTGAGATGGATTATAGACAGTAGATAAAACTGCGTTATTGGCTGTTTGAATTGGTAAATCATTGGAGTCAGTGGCATCAAAGACAATTTGAGAGGCCGAACTTCCCACACTTGAACAGACAATTGGAACTCCTGCCTGAAAACCGACTTTAGCCGGCGAAGGAGCTTGATAGTTATAGGTCACATTCCCAATAACATGCAAATCCTCTGATCCGTTAAGCGAAACTTGAACCGCACTTGACGATCCTGTAAAAATCACAGAAAAAAGTGTGATTTTTGAGATTCTGCTGATATATGAATGAATTTTCATATTTTTCATAATATTAAATTGTTTTTAAAGGGTTTTAATTAACGTTTGCACGCATTTTATCTTCTTTTAAATTTTACTGTGTTAAAAGTTCGTTATAGGGGTTAAAATATTTGCAGATTTTCAATAAAACAAGAGGATTTCATGAAAAAAATTGCAACATTGCTTCTGATTCTACCATTTTTTGCTCTTAAAGCTGAAAATATTTTTGATAAAATGGATGATAAAGATGCTATAAGTACTGGAATTTACAAACTTTCTGATGATGAAAAGGAAGCGTTAGCGAAGTGGTTAAAGCACTCTGAAAAAGAAATCATAAAGAAAGAAAGACAAAGAAACGTAGGTTTTGACCCAAGCACCAGAGAAAGAGATGCTATCTATTCTTATGTTGAAGGAGAGTTCAATGGTTGGCAAGGTGATGAGGTTTTCAAATTAGGAAACGGACAAACCTGGAAACAAATGGACAACGGTACAACATTCTACATTCCGAAAAGAACCAATGCAGAAGTTGTCATAAAACCAAAATCCATGGGAGCATGGTATCTCTACGTTACCGGTTATAACAAAGGGGTCCGCGTTAGAAGAATAGAGTAAAACTTTCGAGTTTTACTCTATAAAACCTACTTCATTAATTTGCTTTGAACGATTTTTTCTAGTTTTTAATCGATCCAGTATCACATACCAGACAGGGATTAATAGCAGAGTTATTACTGTTGCAAATAAGATACCGAAAGCCAGTGATATTGCCATAGGAATAATAACTTTAGCTTGGAGTGAGGTTTCCATTAACATCGGAACTAACCCAAAAAATGTTGTTAGCGAAGTTAATAAGATCGCTCGAAATCTGTGAGTTCCGGCTTTCATTGCCGCTTCCAGCGTTGAATGACCGGTCAACCTGTATTTGTTAATGAAGTCAACCATCACCAAAGAGTCATTCACAACCACTCCACCAAGAGCAATCACACCGAATATCGAAATCATACTCATGGTATATCCCGTTATCCAATGACCAAATATCGCACCGGTCACACCAAAAGGAATCACCATCATAATAATCAACGGCTGTGTATAGGATTTTAACGGAACAGCCATCAGCATATAAATAAACAACAACGCAATCACAAATCCTTTCATCAATGAAATCGCCAGTTCAGCCATTTCTTTGGAAACTCCATCGGCAGCCGATTTAACTGAAGGGTATTTTTTCATCAACTGACTAACAAAACCACCTGGAGCTCTCAATTCGGACATTATTGAATTAGGATCAACCAACCTTAAATCCGCATCTCCTGTAATTGTACTGGCTCGTTTGCGGTCAATTCGGGTAATTACATCACTGGCTTTGCCCAAAGTAATATCTGCGACGCTGGTAATTGGAATAGCCGTTCCGTCTTTTAAACGGATACGCATATTATCCAAGGTTGCCATTGTTTCTCTTTCTGCCAAAGGATATTTCAACATCACTTTGACTTCGTCAACTTCGCGTTGAATCCTTTGAACTTCCTCTCCGTAAAAAGCCTGTCTGACCTGATTGGCCAAATCCCTTTGAGTTAACCCTAAATTTCGACCTCTTTGCTTGAGAGTTAATTGAACCTCATCTTTACCCTCTTTCATGGAATTACGAATATCAGTCACTCCGCTGTACTCGCGAATTTTGTCGGCCAACTCAGCTGATGCCATGCTTAATTCTTCAATGTTATCCGAAGTCAGCTTGAATGCAATTTCAGGACCATCTCCGGGACCAACTAATGAGCCATATGCCAAAACTTCCGCTCCGGTAATTTGACCGACTTTTTCTCCCCAAAGTTTTAAAACTTCGTCACCGTTAAGAACCGCACTATCATCTTTAATCAACTCAACGACAATTCGTCCATCCAGTTGGTTTTGTTTCACAACAGACATGTGTTCAACAACCAAACCTTTGTCCTTACCATTTTTTGCGGAATACTCTTTATCAATGTCTAAAACAGCTTGTTCAACCAAAGCCAAAGCAGCTTCGGTGTCTGAATCGGATGTTCCTTCAGTCATTTGAACCTGTGCAAACAAGAAATCCGCCGTAAAAGCAGGATTCATCACAAAACGAACCACTCCGGTTTTCACCATGGCTATAGAAAGAACAAAAACACACAGAAACACAAGGCTCGATAAATAAGGTCTTCTGACCGCTTTGTGTAGAATCGGTTGATAAATCTTTTCAATGAAGTTATCTAAAACACGATTGACTCTACGTTGAATTCTTAACAAAAATCCCGGATGGTCAGTTCCCATATCCTCAACTTTCATGTGAGCCAGATGAGCCGGCAAAATCAATTTAGACTCAACCAGAGAAAACAGCAAATTAAGAATCACCACCCAACCAATAGCTTCAAAGAAACTACCAAACATCGTTCCAACAAACAACAAAGGTACAAAAGCAGCAACGGTCGTTAAAACTCCAAATGTCGCAGGTAAGGCGACTTTTTGAGCTCCTTTCACTACACTTTCGACCGAATGTCCTTTGTGCTGAACTTCTTTATAAGCACTTTCACCAATAACAATGGCATCATCAACAACAATACCCAGCACCAGAATAAAACCAAAAAGGCTGAGCATATTGATGGTGATACCCATATAACCCATCACCATGAAAGTTCCTAAAAATGCAACCGGCAATCCAACCATCACCCAGAAAGCCACTTTCATTCTCAGAAATAGAGTTAAAATCAACAATACCAGAATTGCACCAAGAAAAAGGTTCTTAGTCATCAAATCAATACGTCCATTGACATAGTGAGAAATATCCGACCAATGCGCCATTTTGATTCCTTCAGGCAATTTGCTTTGCTTTGCAGCCACATAACCTTTCACTTGATTGGTCACATTGATAATGTCATCATCACCAATCGCATCAACGCGAATCGAAATGGTTTTTAACCCGTCAAAAGTAGCAAAACGGGAAGACTCAGCAAATCCATCGGTGATTTCAGCAATATCTTTCAGTTTCAGAATTGTTCCATCAGCATAGCTGCGAACCACAATTTCGCCAAAATCATCTTTCGTATCCGCCTGACCCAAGCTGCGAAGCAACACATCGCCTTTATTGGTTTTAACAGCACCGGCGGGCAAATCCAGAGAAGATGAACGAATAGCCAAAGCGATTTCATCAAAGGTCAGTTGATATTTTCTCAGAGTGTTTTCGCTCACTTCAATCCTGACTTCCAAATCATTCGCACCAACGACTTCTGCTGAAGAAACTCCGTAAAGATCATTGATTTCATCACGAACATCCATGGCGTAGCTACGAAGTTGCTTTTCATCAACGTCTCCGTACAAGGAAACAAAGATTGCCTGCATTTCAATATCAATTTGATTGATAATTGGTTTCTCAACCTGCTCGGGAAAGGAGTTAATGCCATCAATTTTGTTTTTAATGTCATTGGTGACATCACCTAAATCATAAGCATCATCGACTTCAATAAGAGTTGTTCCGACATTTTCTGAGGCTGTACATGTGAGTTTATCAATTCCATTCACCGGTGATAATGCTTGCTCTACTTTCAAACAAACAGCTTCTTCCACTTCTGAGGGCGATGCTCCGGGAAAAGCAACGGTCACATTCACCATGTTGATTTGTGTGGATGGAAACATTTCTTTACGAATGGAAGATAAAGAGAACAGTCCGACAATAATAATGATAGCCATCAGCAAATTAGCTGCAACCGGATTGACCGCAAACCAATAAATCAGACCTTTACGCCAGTTTAGTATTTCTTTCATAGTATAGAGTCTCGGTTATAGGTTTGGGTTCGTATCCAATTTCAATTTGCTACCTGATTTCACGCCGGATAATTTGGTTGTGATGATTTCACTACGACTCGTCAATCCACTTGAAACATAAAAATTTTCCTCATCCGAATGAGCTATCTCCAACTGCTTAATTTCCAACTCTGATTGAGAATTCAACAAATAAACCTTATTACCAAGCAACACATAATCTCTACTCACAGGGTAAACAGAATTCAATGTTTTACCGGCAAATTCAACATTTACGAAACTATTAAAACGCAATGGAATATCGTTTTGTGAGAACGGTTGATTCACCTCAATAATGGCATAATTTAGCAATGTTCGAGAGTCTCTTTGAGCTTCAATATGAGCCACTTTGCCTTGCCAAGTGTTGTTATTTGTTTCCTCGCTAGTGATGGTTACAAGAATTTCATTGATTAATGTATTCAACCGGCTGTTTTGCATTTGTTCATCAGACAGTGCGATTTTGATTTCAGCAGTTTCAATAGAAGCAATTGTTGCCAGCGTCATGCCAATATTGACAAATTGTCCGATATCGACACTTTTACCAATAATAACTCCATCAAAAGGAGCTTTGATGCCGGTTTTTTCCAAATTACGCTGTGCCAGCAACAAATCAGCTTGTGCACCGGCAAGAGCCGCTTTTGCACTATCGACTTGTGGTAAATTCAAATTCAAAGCTGATGGTTCACCTTTTTTACCATACTTTCCCCAGTCAGATTTTGCCAAATCAGATTTTGCTTGCTCCAAATCCAATGCAGCCTTTTGAGCAGCCACATTAGCTTTCGCACGGGTGATTGCCAATTCATAATCTCGAGGATCAATCTGCACCAACACATCATCTTTTTTAAACTGACCACCATTGGTGAATTGCGGAGCCACATAAGAAACTTTTCCGCTGATTTCTGAAGCAAAACTGATTTGTGTTTTTGGTAACACCATGCCTTCAGTAACAATTGGCACCACATAATCAATCGGTTCCACTTTAATCGTTTTCACGGTCGGAATGACAACTGCGTCTGCTTTTTTCTCATTGACCGGTTGTCTCATTTTCATCAACATGATAAGTACAACTGTGATTGCTACCACAATTAACACAGGTATCAATGAGCTTTTTTTTCTGCCTCCGGTTGGAGCAATTATAGAACTATTTTCTGACATGGTTTTTTCTTTAAAAAGTTGTAATTTTAATATGTTGATGAAATGATTCAAATAGACCAGAAGTCATTTATTTGTCGGTTCAACTCTTCACAAGCCATTGAAGCTCTGCTTTTGTAGTTCTCTTGACTGTCCCCGGCAAAAATAATTCCTCTGGAACTGGAAATAATCAACCCGGAATGCTCCGAATTTTTTATCAATCCACTTTTCAGAGTGGCTTCAACATCGCCACCTTGAGCACCTATTCCGGGAATCAACAACGACATATCGCCAACTATCTGACGAATTTCAGCCAATTCCTGCGGATAAGTCGCTCCAACCACCAACAAAACATTGTTATTAGAGTTCCATTGGTTTGCTGCATTCTCAGCAACTTGTTGAAATAAAAACTGACCATTCTCTAGTTTTAAGTTTTGAAATTCATTA
>JAGRJO010000051.1:4787-11320 GCA_020442725.1 Lysobacterales bacterium | reverse complement strand
CGAATTAAAAACATCTGCGATTCCATTAATGATTTCTGAGACAGCATATAGTCTTGATTCTGAAATCAAAAAACAAAATCAACTATCAAAACAAAAACGTAACTTCGACTATTTTGAATTGTCAGCCAATGACTTTATGGATAAAGTTGAAGTCACTGATGAAGAAATAGAAAACCACTATACTGAATTTGGTAATGATTATATGACTGAAGAAAAGGTTTCAGTTAACTATATTGAATTATCAGCAGCTGATGTGGCCTCAGAAGTTGAAGTCACTGATGAAGAGGTTGCTACTTACTACACTGCAAAAAAAGACTCTTTGACAAATCCGGAAAAACGCAAAGCTTCACATATATTGCTTCCGGTTAGTGGCGATGATGCAGAAAGTGTCAAAGCTGAGATTGAAAAAGTAGCTGCACGAATAGCGAGTGGTGAAGATTTTGTTGAAGTCGCAAAAGAAGTATCAAAAGATCCGGGTTCAGCTCCTAATGGTGGTGACTTGGGTTGGGTTTCAAAAGGTGATATGGTTAAACCCTTTGAAGATAAGTTATTTTCAATGAATGAGGGTGAAATCTCGGAGCCGGTTCTATCTGATTTTGGTTATCACATTATTAAATTAGATGAAATTCAATTGCCCAATATTCCAACATTGGATGAAATCAAAGAAACACTGGTTGACGAATTAAAGCAAGAAAAATCAAAAGAACTTTTCTTAACCAAAGCTGATGAGTTAGACACAATTGTGATTGACTCAGATAATGTTTTAGAGGTCGCTGCTGAGAACTTTGGCTTGTCAGTTCAGACAACTGAAGCTTTTACCAGAAGAGGTGGTATTGGTGTTTCAGCTAATCAGAATTTTATACAAGCCGCGTTTTCTGATACTGTAAAAACAGATAGTGAAACTAGCCAGATGGTAGACTTGGGTGAGAATCACATCGCCTATCTTCACATCAATGAGCATATGTTACCGACTAAAAAACCTTTAGAAGAAGTTTCAGATATTATTAAAAATAAACTGAAAACTGAGAAATCTAAGGAAATGGCTCAAAAAGAAGTTGAAACATTAGTAGATGCTATTAATAAGGGTGAAAAAACTTTGTCTGAAGCAGCAACTGAGCATGAAAAAACTGTAACGGAAGCAGTTGATGTGGAAAGAATCGGTTCTAAACAGCCATTTATGCTTGTTAAAAATGTATTTAGTTTAAAACTGGATTCTGAGAATAATAAAGTTGTTAAAGTAGACTCTTCAGGAAATTCTTATGCTGTTGTCTTGTTAAAAGCTGTTAGTAACCCTGACTCTGAAAGTTTGACCGAAGAAGACAAGGCTCAAATTGCTTCTCAGATTGAAAGAACTTCAACAAATAATGAAGTCGTTAATTTTACAAATTACCTGAAAAGCAAGGCAGATGTGAATATTAACGAAAAGATATTTGAAACTAATCAATAACGAACTCTGAGTGATGTCTTTGGCATCACTCATTTGCAATATGCGTAACAAGACTCAATCAATTTCCGATAAAATATTTGGCGAATTTGATCGTTTTTTAAAGATTGTTGCCCATAAGCCGGCAGCACCTCATACCCCAACTCCCAAAAGCGAAGCTATTGATGTGGAATTGTCAGATTATGATAAGCGCAACATCCAAGGTTTGATGCGTATTAATCACACCGGAGAAGTGTGTGCTCAGGCACTTTATTATGGACAGGCAATGTTTGCCAAAGATGGCTCAACTCATGCTCATTTGATTCAAGCTGCCGCTGAGGAACATGATCACTTATACTGGTGCCAAGAAAGGTTAGATGATTTAGGGGCAAGAGTTAGTATCTTAAATCCTTTTTGGTATATCAGTTCATTTGCTTTAGGTGCGACCGCCGCCTTTTTTGGGGATAAAATCAGCTATGGTTTTGTCATTGAAGTTGAAAATCAGGTTGAAGATCATTTACAGGAACATATTGAACAAATTCCACAAGAAGATATAAAAACTCACGCAATCCTCAAACAAATGCAATTAGATGAAATTCGTCATGCAAATGATGCCAGAGATGCCGGAGGAGTGGACTTGCCAATTCCTGTGAAAAAAATCATGGCAGCAATGTCAAAATTTATGAAATTTTTGGTTTACAGAATCTAATAATCTCTAAAAGTCAGGCTGAAAACACCAGTGCCAAGGTTCATAAATAACTCCCGTTGAGTTATTTCTAGGATAAGAAAGATAAAAACCAAATTGATTCGCATTCTTAACTAGCCAAGTAAAAGCATCGCTCTTTTCAAACTCTTCTTCCAGAACGGCTTCACCTTTAGAAGTTAAATCAATGGCAAATCCTGTATGATGTTCGCTAAAACCAGGTAAGACATTAACTTTAAGAATTTCTTCTAATTTCTGACCTTTGTCAATTTTATTAAGAATTAGCTTTTTTTGATACTGAATAGACCTAAATGCTGAAACAACCTGGAGTTTGATGCCATCTTTTTTTGCGGCCTTCTTCATTTTTTTCCAGTATTTTCCTGCAATTGGATGAAGAAAAATATCACGATTAAATATATCTTTCTTGAATCTTTTTAATCGACCGGCTTCAAAATGAACGGGGAATGAGTATTCATCTATTTCAGTGAAGATATTATTAATTTTTTTTAAATGTTGCCAATATAGTTCTAACCAGTTATCGGCTGAAGGGTGTAAAAACAACGATTTAGCCTCAGTTTTATAGGATTTGTTATTATATTTTTCTTTCAGCTTAACTTTAATTTTATCTTTTTTAACAAGAAGTTTCCCTATTTTTTTATTGTCAAATCGATCCAATATGAAATAAGTATCTGAGGATGATTTGGATAGTGAGATTCTAGTCAGCGATTGATTCAATATTTGCCTCCCAGTTTTTTCCATCAAAGCCTTTGACTTTGAGAGGTAAGTTTGAAAACTCATCTAAGCATCTGGCATTGATGCTCCATTGGTCAGGATGTGAACGGGGTTGATAAAATGACTTGATTCCACATTTTTTGCAAAAATAATGGTTAGCAATTTTTTTATTGAATTGATAATTTTCGATATTATTCCAATCCGTTAATAACTCGAAGTCAGATTTTGGAATGATTAGATGTAAAAAACCTGTTTTCTCACAAATACTACAATTACACGCCAGAATTTCAGTATCTTCGATAGGCTGTGAAAGTTGAAAGGAATACCTAACTTGACCGCAATGACAACCGCCTTTATATTCATAATTATTCATGCTATAAATCATACAAGTTTTAATTGATTGTTCAATCTTATATTATCTTTTAGTTTCAAAATATGCGATAATCCTGCGGTTTAAATTTCTTAACAAATTATTAGATTCAGGAGAATTTTATGAGTTTTTTTATTTCTGATGCTGTTGCTCAAACTGCTGGTGCGGCGCAAGCTCCAAGTGCTTGGGGATCTTTGATTCCATTAGTTTTAATTTTTGTTGTTTTTTACTTTTTACTGATTCGCCCGCAACAAAAAAAGATGAAAGCTCATCAAGAAATGGTTGCAGCATTAGCAAAAGGCGATGAAGTCACTACTAATGGTGGGATTTTAGGCAGGATTATTTCTCTGGATGATTCATTTGTAACGCTTGAAATCGATCAAAATGTCACCATAAAACTACAGCGTGGTGCTGTGGCTCATGTTTTACCTAAAGGGACAATAAAGTCAATTAAGTAGTCAAACAAATTAATAAGGCAAGTTGCTTTTAGTCGTCATAGCAAAAAAAACAGTATAAAAAAACAGGAAGAACTATGAACCATTATCCATTATGGAAAAATCTTCTTATCGTCATTATTTTGGCATTGGGTGTGTATTATGCATCGCCGAATTTATACGAAAGAAGTCCGGTTATTCAAACCAGTGCAATTAAAGCACAACCGGTTGATGAAAACTTGGTTGCTCAAATTGGTGAGCAATTAGATGCCGCAGGAATTTCCGGGTATAAAATTGTTCAGGAAAATGACACCATCATTACTAAATTTGCGAATGTAGAAGACCAGTTGAAAGGAAAAGAAATCATAAGTGGTCTTGAGGGTTACAAATCAGCATTAAACTTAAGGACTTTTATTCCTGAATGGTTGCAAAATTCGGGCGGAAAAGCCATGAGTTTGGGTTTGGATTTGATGGGCGGAGTTTACTTTCTGATGGAAGTGGATATGGACGAAGCCATGGAAAACAAATACAACCAGATTCGCGGTGATGTTATTCGAATCCTCTCCAAGGAAAAAATTTCTAAAAAAGGAATTAAATGGGACGATGGCAAATTATTAGTCAGTTTTAAATCTGAAGAATTGGCATCTAATGCTTTTGATAAATTGAGAAAGCAAATATCAGAAGTGGGTTTTAAACAACGTAATATTGATGGTGTTGAAACTTTGGTAGGAACTTTAAAGGAAGCCTCAATTTCTGAAATCAAAAACAAGTCGATTGAACAAAATATTTCGACAATCCGTAGCCGTGTTAATGAATTCGGGGTTTCAGAGCCGATTGTACAAAGACAAGGAGCCGATCGTATAGTTGTACAGCTTCCGGGTGTGCAAGATTCATCAGAAATTAAAGATACCCTTGGATCGGTTGCTACATTGGAATATCGTGCTGTGAATATGGACTCAACACAAAATGCTTACCAAATTCATCAATCCGGTAAACCGGCACCATTGGGATATAAAATTTACTTTGAATCAGATGGTCAACCGGTTTTATTAAGCAATCGTATTATTGTTTCCGGAGATCAATTGATAGATGCAACTGCCGGAATTAATCAGGAAACAGGGCAACCACAAGTGTCGGTTCGATTGAATAGTATTGGCGCAAAACGCATGCTTGATTTTACCAAGGACAATGTTGGTAACAATATGGCCGTTGTTTATAAAGATAGAGAACTGATTGGTACAGATCCGGAAACAGGTAAAAAAATCTATCGTCCAAGAGAAACCGTCATTAGTAATGCGGTAATTAATGGAGTCTTTAGTGACCGTTTCCAAACATCAGGTTCAATGACTACAAAAGAAGCATCAAAACTGGCATTGGAATTGCGTTCTGGCTCACTGTCAGCACCGGTTGAAATCGTCAGAGAAAGAACAATCGGGCCATCTTTGGGTAAGGAAAATATTGAAAAAGGTTTTAAATCTGTTGCTGCCGGTTTCGTACTGGTTTTGGTATTTATGCTAATTTACTACAAAGTTTTCGGTATTGTTGCGAATATTGCTTTGACATTTAATGTGGTATTAATGGTTGCCTTGTTGTCTCTATTAGGAGCGACATTAACTTTACCGGGGATTGCCGGGATTGTATTAACGGTTGGTATGGCGGTGGATGCGAATATCTTGATTTTTGAGAGGATAAGAGAGGAGTTGAGACTTGGTACCTCGCCTCAGGGTAGTATTAAAGCCGGCTATGACAAGGCATTGTCAACTATTGCAGATGCCAATATTACTACTTTTATTGCGGCTATTGTGCTATTTGCTTTTGGAACCGGGCCAATTAAAGGCTTTGCTGTGACACTCAGTATCGGTATTGTGACATCCATGTTTACAGCAATTATGGTTTCCAGAGCGATTGTAAATTTGATTTATGGTCGTAAACGCAAATTGCAATCATTGTCAATTTAAGGAGAGGAACATGAAATTTCTAACTAAATTAAAATTTGATTTTATGTCTTATCGTAAGGCAGCATTGGTTTTGTCTCTGACCTTGATTGCGATTTCAATCTCAGCTTTATTTGTTCGGGGGTTGAATTTTGGATTGGATTTTACTGGTGGAACCGCTGTCGTTGTAGAATTTGAAAATAGCCCAAACTTAGAATCCATTCGATCTGCTTTGGAAAAAGATAGCTTTGTGGATGCTTCAGTCCAAAGTTTTGGTTCAGCAAAATCGGTACAAATTCGCTTTCAATCCAAGAACGAAGAAGAGTCAACCCAGTTGAGAGATCAAATTGAAAGAGTGATTCTTTCAATGGACGCTACAGCAGAAGTGGGTAGAGGTGATTTCATCGGCTCTCAAGTTGGAGATGAATTAGTTGAGCAGGGTTCTCTGGCAATTTTATATGCTATCTTGGGTATTTTGTTGTATGTGACGATTCGATTTGAATGGCGCTTTTCACTGGGCTCAGTTATTGCATTGGTGCATGACGTAATAATCACTGTTGGTGTGTTTTCAATCACGCAGATTGAGTTTGATTTAACGATTCTTGCTGCATTGTTGGCGGTGATAGGTTATTCACTCAACGATACTATTGTAGTGTTTGACCGTGTGAGGGAAAATTTTCTGTCAATGCGCAAGAAAACTCCGCAAGAAGTTTTCAATGTCTCCATTAGCCAAACCCTTTCAAGAACGGTGATTACTTCGTTTACCACATTATTAGTATTACTGGCGTTGTTCTTCCTTGGTGGTACAATGATTCACGGGTTTGCTTTTGCTTTGATTGTTGGTATTGTTGTGGGAACATATTCCTCAATCTTTGTAGCAAGCACATCGACATTGGCTCTGGGCGTATCTCGTGATGATTTGTTACCGGCAGAAAAA
>JAGRJO010000051.1:0-4777 GCA_020442725.1 Lysobacterales bacterium | reverse complement strand
GGAGCAAATCTGGATCATATTCCGTAGCATTAATTCAGAATCTGTGCTTTAGTCCCCTCTTGAGAGGGGATTAAAGATGTGTAACTTCTATGTTCAAACTCATTTACACCAAAGAAAATATCCTGAAAGGAGTCGTTCTTTATAGTGTATTTGATGCCATTTCTGCGATTATCTTAGGAGAGTTTTCTTTCCAAAGGCTTTTGGGAATGATGTTTTTAGGAGGTACATTTTATGCTTTTGAGATTCCAAGTTATTTCGCATGGATAGAAAAAAAATCTGAGCAGTACCCAATAAAAAGACGACCATTCGTCAAAACTCTTTACGCACTCGCTTATTTCAACCCTTTGTGGATTGCCAGACATTTGATTGTTATAGATTTATTAACTTTTGGAACAATCAATCCTGATATTTTAAATATTTCTTATAAATCATTTCTGTTTAATATTCCTCTTTCATTTTTAGGAAATTTCATAATACAAAACCTGGTTCATTTACAATTCCGTTATGTGGCTAGCGCCATTTTTTCAGGATTGATGGCGATTTATTATGCTTTTGCCAAGGTGTTGTTTGGATGAGTTTTTGGCATCGAATCCATCAAATTTTAGCGGCTAATCAGAATTTATATCTTTTGACAGTGGTTGAGTCCACAGGAAGCGCTCCCGGAAAATCTGGCTTTAAAATGATTGTTGCAGGAAATGGTGAGTTATTCGGTACTATTGGCGGCGGAATTATGGAATATAATTTGGTTGAAAGAGCAAAAGAAAATCTAAAAAGCTCTCTGTTTCAATCTTTTATTGTTAAACAAGTTCATCAAAAACACGATAAAAATAGTTCCGGAATGATTTGCTCCGGCTCTCAAACGATCTCATTTGTTCCATTGCTTGAAAAAAACTTATCTGCGATTGAACAATGTCTCAATCAAGAACAAATGATTGAACTGAGTTCGTACGGTTTTTCAATCATCAATTTTGAGAATCAATCAGGGTTTGAAAATGTTTCTGAGAACGATTGGTATTATCGTGAACTTATTAATCACAAACCAAAAGTTCATATTTTCGGGGCAGGGCATGTGAGTTTTGCAACCTCTGAGCTATTGTCTAAACTGAATTTTGATCTGCATTTATACGATAACAGGGAAAATATCAATACATTCGATAATAACCATTTTGTCTCCGAGAAATCTATTATTGATTACAAAACAATCAATCAGTATATTGAAGTTAAAGAAAAAGACTATGTGTTAATAATGACACACAAATTTTTTGAAGATAAATTAATATTGTCACAACTTATCAGTCAAACTGTGAAGTATTTGGGCGTATTAGGCAGTAAAAGTAAAATGCAGGCTTTATTTTCCGAGCTGACCAATGAAGGATTTAGCAAAACACAATTAGAACAAATTAATACTCCGATTGGTTTGAGTATCAATAGCGAAACGACTGATGAAATCGCTGTGAGTATTGCTGCGGAATTGATTAAAGTTAAGAATAGTTGAGTTAATCAACTATCGCATTTAGCGACAATTTCGTTGAGAAGCTTTTTGTTTAATGTCCCTAGATACTGTCTGGATTCCGTATTTTTACAATCAAATTCGGTCAGAATCTGAATATACATATTTTCAGCATTCTTCAACTGTTTGGTGCGGAGAAATGACTTTGCAGCAGCTAATTTATCAACCATTTCCAGTTCCTGCTCCGGTGTGAGATTTGTTTGTTTCACTTCAACTTTTTCTTGAGAAAGATACCAAAAACCAATTCCGGCAACGCCAACTGCAATGATTGCCAATAAAATATAAACCAGCAAATTATTTGACTTAGCGGGAGTGGCTTGAGTGAGTGGTATAAACCCTTGAGTGGTGTTAGAACCTTGTCTTTCAAGACGTTTGATCCATTTATCCAGAATTAAAGTCAATTGATCGGCCGATTGATAACGATCGTCCGGATCTTTAGCCAATAACCTATCAAGAATGGGTTGCAGCGCTGATTTCTCTTCTGGAAGTGGAGGTGGAGGCTCGTGTACATGAGCATAACTAATGGCAAATGTGTCATCACCTTCAAAAAGTTTTCTGCCAATCAGCATTTCATACATGACAACGCCCAAAGCATACAAATCAGAGCGTTCGTCGATTTCTTTGCCTAAAGCTCTTTCCGGACTCATATAATGTGGTGTTCCTACGACGGCACCAACACGGGTGAACTCACTGGTTTTTCCCTGAGCTTTGGCAATACCAAAATCCAATAATACAGCCTTGCCTTCTTCATTAAACATGATATTTTCAGGCTTAATGTCGCGATGAAGAGTTTTGCGTTTATGCGAATGAGCCAGAGCACTGCTCATATCTTTCATAATGTGCAAGACTTCCAAATCATCCAGAGTTCCACCGCTCAGTTTAGATTTTAAATCGCCACCGGGCAGGATTTCCATTGCCAGATAGTAGTTTTTATCAATAACTCCGCAGGAATAAACCGTAACAATGTTGGGATGATTGAATTGAGCAACCGTATCGCCTTCCTGCTTCAAATCTTCGAGAATTTTCGGGTCATTATTGCTTGGCGAAACAATTTTTATCGCAACTTTTCGTTTAGGCTCTAATTGTTCGCCTAAATAAACTTTAGCCATACCTCCACGGCCAATTTCTTTTATGAGTTTAAAATTTGGAATCTTTAACAGTTCTTCTGTCACAATGAGGTTTCCCGATAATGATACTATTTCGAATAAAAAACTTTGAAAATTCTAACATTATAAAATTGGAATGCCAAATATATTACCAGAGTTACAAATTTATTAGTCATAATTTGAAAATGGCATGATAGAATGGATTTTCAGAAGAGTTTGGGTACAGAATGTTTAACTATTTTGACAATCAGAAAGAGTTCATGCGTAAGGTGGATACGGCCTGGTTGCGTATGGAATCACCGTCCAATCTGATGATGATAACCGGCATGATGTTTCTCGATAAACTCCCGGATTATGATGACTTTCTTGAAATGGTCAGGAATAACTTCCTCAGTTTCAGACGCTTTCGTCAAAAAGCAGTTATGAATTCGACCGGAACCTATTGGCAGGATGATGAATTTTTCGATATCAAAGGTCATGTTCGCCGAGTCGCATTACCCGGAAGTGCTGATTATGCAGAATTACAGGATTTTGTTAGTGACTTGGCATCTTCTCCATTGGATAAATCCAAACCGTTGTGGCAGTTTCATATTGTTGAAAATTATGAAAAAGGACCGGTTGTAGTCATTCGTATTCATCATTGTTATGCTGACGGCATTGCTTTGATTCAAGTGCTGTTATCCATGACCAGCATTAATAGAGAAAAAAGTCTAGCGCTCCGACCCGACAGCAAAAACAAAGAACACCACCGTAAACTGGGAATGGTCAGAAGTTTTGTTGACCCTGCAAAAAAACAATTTAATAACTCATTGAAATTACTTGAAAAATTCAAGGATATTGGCATTGAAGCGATTCAAAATCCGGAACTTTTGGAAAAAGGAGCTTCTGAAGTTATTGATATTGTTGGCGAGTTATATAATGCTTTAACTTTACCCGATGATCCGCAAACAGTTTTCAAGTCGCAATTGAGCGTTCGTAAAAATGCGGCATGGGCTGACTCTATTTGTTTGGGAAAAGTCAAAGCAATCGCCTATGCAACCGGCACTACAGTCAATGACGTTTTGATTTCTAATTTGGCAGGAGCTTTGCGTGAATACATGCTGGATGTCGGCGAAGATCCCGATGATGTAGTGATTAACGCAACTGTTCCTGTGAATTTAAGACCTTTGGAACATGCTAAAAATTTAGGTAATCATTTTGGTCTTGTGTTTTTAAAATTGCCGATCTTCGAGGAAAATCCGTTGAAACGTCTCGAATATGTTCACAATGAGATGAATGAGCTGAAAAAATCCAAACAAGCCATTGTTTCATTCGGGTTGCTGAGTGCCATTGGTTTAGCACCCGAAGCGATTCAAAACATGATGTTGAATTTATTTTCCAAAAAAGCAACAACCGTTTTAACCAATGTTCCCGGACCTCAGGTTCCATTGTATATTGCCGGAAGCCGTGTTGAAAAAATGATGTTCTGGGTTCCGCAAAACGGCACTATCGGCATGGGAATTAGTATTTTGTCTTATAACGGAAAAGTCGAATTCGGTTTGATTGTTGACAAAAACCTAGTCTCAGACCCGCAAAACGTCATCAAGGAATTTCCCAATCAGTTTGATAACCTTCTTGATGCTATGATGATGCACCCTTGGGACGGCGAGATTCATCCTGAAATTTTGGAATAACTAAACAAAATCTCCCCATAAACTGTGAATCGCTGCCAAAATAGCAGGTGCTACGGTTTCTGTTCGCAAAATTCTTTGGCCGAATTGAATTGGAGTTAAGCCTGTTGATTCCAGTTGTTGTAAATCTTTCGGAGACCAGCCACCTTCGGGACCAACAACAATGTCAAATTTTTGCCATTGCAGTTTTGCCAGCTCTGAAATAGTTCGGCTTTTTTCCGGTTCGAGTAAAATTCCTTTGCGTTGTTGATTGCAATATTCTGCTAAGCTGATGGGATTACAAATTTCAGGAATATCGGGACGATAACTCTGCTCACTGGCATTAATTGCAATGCTTTGCCAGTGTTTGAGTTTTTTCTCTACACGATTAGCTGGAAGTTTAACTTCACAAAATTCGCTAAAAATTGGTATGATTTTGTGGATGCCAAGTTCGGTGGCTTTTTGTACGGTGTAATCCATGCGTTCGCCTTTACTCAGACTTTGCACTAACG
>JAGRJO010000050.1 GCA_020442725.1 Lysobacterales bacterium | reverse complement strand
GAACTCAATATCGAGGCCGAATTAAACCGCGTGGAATGCAACTGGTAATTGCATTATTCAAAACCTGTTTTTTCACTATAAATTTTCAAAAACCTGTTGAATTTAATTTTGCTTTTATCTATACTGCATCCCCTCAAATGCCGGCATAGCTCAGATGGTAGAGCAACTGACTTGTAATCAGTAGGTCCGCAGTTCGACTCCGCGTGCCGGCACCATTTAATTAGATAACCCGTTGATTTTAAAGGATAAATTCAACGGGTTTTTTGTTTGTACCAACAAATGTACCAACAGATTAAGTCGTGCTTTTTATTTTTTCATCGTAATTAGATTTTTAATCAACCGGGATTTCTATAAATCCTATAGCAAACACAGCAATCTTATCTTCTTAAGTATTTCAATACTAAATTATCAAGAACTTGTATCTTTTTAATCTTAATTGAATTCAACTCAACCTTTTGATTAAATTGTTTACATGTTTTGATTTTATTTTCTAAAGTTGATATTTCTTTTTCTAATGAATCTTTTTCTCTTACATACTTGATTAAATCTTCATTTGAAATATTTTTATCTAAATTATCAATACCAATTAAACTCAAACAGAAGCGTTTTAAAATATCATCTAATGAATTGTTTAAGATTAATCTATGTGGGCTTTCATTTTTATTAATCCAATCTGAATGGAACTCACAATCTATAACTGCAGAATCTGGATCTTTTGGATTATTGTGTTTAAGTGAGGATGAGACATAACATTCCCCTTCAAAAGTCATTAGAAAAATAATTGTATAAGGAATGTTTCTATCTATTACATTAGTTACGTCTTTAATATAAGACTTTGACTTTAATTCAATTTCAAAAATTTGAATCTCGTCAACTGTTTTACCTGATAAATTAATGGTTTCAGAAGATAGTTTGTTTTTCCAAGTAATTTTACTGACTATATCAGTTAGTTGTTTTTTTATCTTTCCACTCGCCATGGGATGAAATGTGTTTTTCGGAATCACTTTGTTCACTAGAGTAGATTGAGGCAAATCAAAAATACTCATCATTTCACCACAAAGAAAGAAATCAATGAAAAGTCTTCCATGCCATTTAAGCCATCATGTAAAGCTGTTGTCCCACCTGCTTTAAAAAGGCTTAAAATTTCTTTTTCTTCATTGGTTTCTAGAACAGTTGTAATGGCTTTTTTTAATAATGATGAATATGAATTCATGTTTTGATAATCTTTGGTTTCCTTGCTTAATAATTGGCACAGCGCTTGAATGGGCTGTTCAATGCCGTATGACATAAACCTGAGGGCATCTAATATTTTCTTCGCTTCTATGTGACTGATTAAAACATCGCCAGAATGACACATATATACCAGGTAGTAAGGATGTAATCGATTTAATTGTTTGATGTTGGCACTGTGATTGATGTTCTTGAGAACGAACACCACACCCGGTTCAAAATTTTCAGTAGCATTAACCACAGTATGAAGTCCTTTGGGTAATCGAGTTGGGGATTCGTATTTTTTAACCAGTTGAATTAAGTCGGTTCGAAAGTCGCTTAAACCTAAATCAGTAATACTAATACCTTCCTTTAAATCCTCTAAATCTATGACCTCATCTTTAAGTTTTTTAAGTTGAGTTTTGCGGTATTCAAGATCTCTTTCTTCTTCATTTAGAAGATTATCATCTGCCGTAGCTGTCATATTGGTGATGAGCATTTTACTTTCGACTTTTTGCTTCAGGTTTATATAGGCATCTAAAGTTACATCTGGCCAAAAATTTACCATGGTAATACTGGTATTGATTGAACCGATTCGATCAATACGACCGAATCTTTGTATCATCCTGACTGGATTCCAGTGAATGTCATAATTAATCAAAAAATCACAATCTTGAAGATTCTGACCTTCAGAAATACAGTCGGTGGCAAACAGCACATCAATGTTGGCATTCAAATCTGGATAGCGTTTTTCTTTTTCCTTAGAACGGGGTGAAAAACAGCCCAGAATCATGTTTATATCTGCTTTGATGTTTTTGTCTGTGGTTTGTTTGTCGCTGCCCGTGATGAGTGCTGAATGAATACCAAATTCAGACAATAAATGACCTTTTAATTGTTTGAACAAATACTGAGCTGTGTCCGCAAAAGCTGTAAAAACAATGATCTTTTTGTTTTCTGAATTAAATGGCTGATTAATTTTTTTAGCCATTAAAGATTTTAATCTTTGTAACTTGGCATCCTGTTCTCCACTGACATCGAAAACCTTGCTCCATAAAACATACAAAAGTTGTAAGTCTTCAGTTAAATCTTCAAGCCACATTGTGGTGTCCATATCAGCCAAATGTATTTTAACTTTCTTACCAACCAACTGCTCCTCATCACCCCAACCAGCTTCCCAATCAAAGTTATCACTGTTAAGTAATGCCTCTATACCAGAAACATCATCCACATCTTGTATTTGCTCAATCGCGGTTACGGCTGTTTCAATTTGATCAATGATACCGCCCAAGGTAATCCTGAATGAATCGACGGAACTTTCTACACGCTTTAGCAAGTTGATACGCATTAAAGTTTTTAAACTTCTTTCACGGTCTTGTTGTGACAACACGCCCGTAGACACTTTCTGATCATAAAGCTTAGCGTACAGTGCCTGCTTACTCGGAAGCACGTAACTCAAAGGTGAATAGATGGATAAGTTCAATTGACTGAGCTTTTCAGCAATGTAAGTGAAAGTGATTGAGCCACTTTCTGTTAAAGGGCTTTCAATAGAAACTGGGGGCGTTCTTTCAGGAAACTTACCGATTGCAGCGGTGTCATAATAACGAGTAATGTGCTTTCTTGAACGTGCTATAGTCAAAGCATCTAACACTTCAAAAAAATCAAAATCCAACATATCCAGCAAGGCCTCACTGGTTCGGTCCTCGGGTTTGTATTTACTCCATGCAGTGAACGCCTTTTGTGCCCGCATAAAAATTGTTTTGATACCTGAAGTCGTCTCTAACTTGGCATTAATGATATTTTCATCATCCTCATAAATCAGGGCCAACTGATTTTTCAAGTCATTGAACTTGTTATTCACTGGTGTGGCGGAAAGCATCAACACCTTGGTTTCAATACCTTCTTGACAAATTTTTCGGATTAACTTTTGATAACGGTTCTCTTTCTCAGCGTTTTTGTTGTTGTTGCGAAAATTATGCGACTCATCAATCACCACCAAGCCGTAATTGCCCCAATTCACTTGGTCTAAATTACGTCCGTTACTGTAACCTGATTCACGGGATAAATCGGTATGAAAGAGCACATCGTAATTTAAACGATCAGCTGCCAGAATATTGGCTTTGTCGTTGTGGCGGTAGGTATTCCAATTCTCCTCAAGCTTTTTCGGACAGAGTACCAAGACATCTTTGTTACGGCATAAATAGTATTTAATAATACCCAAAGCGGTGAAGGTTTTACCCAAACCGACACTGTCAGCGATGATACATCCGTTATATTTTTCTAGCTTATTGATACCACCAACCACCGCATCACGTTGAAAATCGTACAACATGTTCCAGATTTTAGAATCTTTAAATCCCAAGGCTTCATTAGGTAGATTATCGCCTGATTGCTCATCAAGGAATTCATGAAACAAGTGATATAAAGTAACAAAGTAAATAAACTCAGGACTATTGTCTTTAAAAGCAATATTAAAGTATTGTTGTACTTTTTCAGTTACATCACTCAGGTTCTCTGGTTTATTCCATACTTGATTAAAATAATCCAAATAACTATTACAACCTGCTCCTGTAGTCCTGTGAATCAGGGTGGGAAACCCTTGTGCTGCCGTTAATCCTAAACTGGTGCTGTCAAAACTGGCCATACCAGTGTACACGACCTGTTCCTCTGTTGATGGGTCATTCAAGTCTTGCACACCATTATCCACATGGATCATTGCAGGAATATGGGCTTGGGCTAAGGTATTACTTTTGAATGTGACCTTCTCTTTAACCCAATTTGAACAGGCTTTGGTCAAAGCACGTTGGTTGAGTTTGTTTTTTAAACGCAATTCAAATTCACCACCACACAAGTCTGCTTCTTTGATCACATGAGGAATATAAAACTGAGGCACTTCTGGTTTTAAATCTTCTTCAACAAAAGTAGGCTTGGTATAGATAAACCGCAGTTCATTAATTTGTTCCAATTGTTTTTTCAAGGCTTCAAAAGCGTAGATTGAAAAACTTTCAGCAACTACATTGATTCTAGCACCTGGTTTGATACTATCAGTTAAATCATCGACTAAGCGATCATTGACGTTATCAATGACTTTCATTGTTTTTCAGCCTTTTTGTACGCCTGCTTGGGGTGGCTGATCATATCAGGGTATTTATACTCCAATTCTTTTGCTTCAATCATTGGGGCTAAGTATTTGCGTTTGATGTAAGATTCTCCTTTGCCTAATAGTTTAGCAATTTCTATGGCTTTACAGTATTGCTCTGTACAAATTCCCTTAATGATTTGTTTTAGCTTTTCTATATCATGTTCTCTTTGATTCAACTGAGAAATTTGCTCCTTAAGTGCATCACTTAACTTAAGATCTGGTGCACTTAAATCAGCAGCTGGTGCACTTAAATCAGCAGCTGGTGCACTTAAATCAGCAGCTGGTGCACTTAAAGAATTAAACGCACCACCTGGAATATAATAGGTTGCTCTGCCTTTACCCTTTGACTGAAGTAAGTTATATGACTTCATTGTTCTGAGGTCGGCACTCGCTTTTAAGGTCTCACAGTCATTCATTTGACGGTAAGTTTGATTGTCGATGGCACCGACTTCTCGAAGGAATATTAATGCATTATTTTGACCTTCATTTAAATTAAAGGATTTGTATTGTTTCAACCAATCAAGATCTTGCTCGTCTAGAAAATGATGTAATAGAAGCCGTGATACAAACTGGTTGCCTATTCGATCTGAATCAAAAGTAGGTGGAGCTAAATGTGAGGCCGCCATTAGCTTTCTCATAGCTCTAATACCAGACCCTTTAGTTTCTGCCAAATTGGTCTCGTGAAATACGGCAGCAATAAAAGGGTTTCTGGTTTCACTTCCAGGCTCACCCAAATGCTCTTCCGACTTTAAAGAAAAACCAGGGTTACTGATTTCAATTCGATTGTCATAGCGTATCACTTGAATCGGTCGATGTTCGCGAT
This sequence comes from Lysobacterales bacterium, assembly GCA_020442725.1. Lineage (GTDB taxonomy): Bacteria > Pseudomonadota > Gammaproteobacteria > Xanthomonadales > Marinicellaceae > NORP309. Next base: position 6,217 of record JAGRJO010000050.1, on the reverse strand, counting down.
AAGAGCGGTGCATAACAGCATTGACAATGGCCTCACGTAGTGCCTTTGTAGGCAGCCCAGCTGAAGTGGCCTGTAACTCACCTTCTGGTAATAAAAAACCTTTAGGCAAATCAGCATTAATCGCCTCTATAACCCTGAAAACCAAGGTCAATAATGGTCCTCGCATATCTACGGTGGTGAACCTATCATCTGGATCTTCTACCCAAGTATTTCCAGGAACACGAATATAATCGACTCTTATCATCGGCATGCTAGCACGAAGTGCTTTGTTGGTTCCAAATAGAACCAGTCCTGCCAAGTTTAATTCAGACTTTTTAGTCTTGTTAACACAACCCAATGCCTCAAGTAATTCATCGTCTGCATAACTTAATTCTTCGGCGGCTGGATTGACTTTTTCACGCAAAGTACGGTAACGTTTCAATGCTGTTTCATCGACATCTTCTAAAGTTACACCATTAATTGGTGATTGATCATGGCTTTTGTGATCAGTATAAAAAATCCGCAAATCGTCTTCTGTACATCTTTGGTCGGTAGGGCCAATTCTTCTGTAAGCACCTTGAGGTAGACCTTCCGTTTTAAAATAAAGCGGTTTCTGACTGGCTGTCAATTCGTCAACCCATATTTTAATCACCGTATCGCCATTCACCTGCTCAACAGACACTTTGGGTCGAATTGGCAAATTAAACATGTTGCTGCATTGAGTCACAAAGTCACTTTGGAATTTGTCGGGATCCTCAATGTTAACTGTTTTGTATTGAGGTATGTCTGAAGTAGAGTCTTCTGCCACACCCAATAAAATATAGCCACCTCCCATTATCGGTTCGTTGGCATAGGCACAGACAGTCTCCATGACAGAATGGGAGCTCTCGTGCCCACCTTTGGCCTCTAACCAGTCACACTCATCTTGTTGGTTTAATAGCTCAAATAGTTCGGCGGCTGAATAATGTTGCATAATCAAATCACCTTCATTTCTGTTTCGGGGCTGAGTTGTTTGAGCAATTGTTTGACATTTGTTTTGGAGGTATCTCCTTTGAAACCATTGTCTTTGAATACTATGCGTAAGGGCGCATCTTTGGCAATGGCTTTGGCAAAGTCTTCATCAATACCACTATCAAAACAAGCATAGAGCGAGTTTTCGGCTACTTTAAAGACCTTCTTGCCTGATACTTCTACCTGTTCAATCTTTAGCGAAAGGGGTAAGCCCCAATCTAACATGACTTGTGCTAACAAATCATCTGCGGTACGGTCTGACTTTACATTATCTCCAAAGAGATCCAAGTTACTTTGGTCATAATCTTGTGGCTTGTAATAGACATCTTGCATATTGCTACTATCTAAACGATAAACACGGAAGCCATAATCTATGTCTGCATTGGTTTCTTCTTTGATTTTCTTGGCTGCCCTACGAATTCGTTCCTTACCTATTTCACAGATATTCTTGTAACCTGCCTTGTAAGCTTCACTTTTTTCAGCAGTTAATTCTGGAAGTTGTACTTGAATAAACTTTCTTAGACCTTCATCTTCGGAATTGAGTTGTATTAGTGCATCCGCAGTTGTGGAAGAACCTGCAAAGAAATCAAGGACAATGCTATTTTTATCATCTATGATCTTCACCAAATACTTAATAAGTGCGGTTGGTTTAGCAAAGTCGAAAGGTATTCCTAACTTCTGAAGTTCTTTTGAACTTAACCTGTTCTCATACTTATCAATGAAGTCATTGGGTAACATTCCTTCTTCTTCACGATCTTTTAACCAAATTTTAGTGTAGATATTCCATTTGGATTTATTGCCCTTTTCATCAAAAAGAGGTGAAGAATTAGTTTCTTTAAATTCAATATTACCTTCATCTAACATTTTTTTGTAAGACTCTTCAACCACTCTCCATCTCTTTCCTTCTGGTGGAATAACCTTTTCTCCATCAGGGCATTCAATATAATAGCGTGCGTTTCTGCTTCTTTCTAATGTCAAGGAAGACTGATATAATCCCATTGTCCTGTAAAACTCTCCTTTACGATCTCCATCCTTCTGAACATTGGTGTATACTTTTTTTATGAGGTTTTCATCCATTTCATCTTTAAATGGGTTCAGAACGTCAATTTTTTTGGCATAAACTAAGAGGAACTCAACATTGGGTGAAAAAAACCTACCTGAGGCACCACCTTTTTTTGCAAGCCTTCCTACTACAGTTATGAAATTGGTCTCACCATATATTTCATCGCAAATACTCTTTAAATTTTGAAGCTCTTCATTACCAATTGAAATAAAAATCACACCGCTATCACCTAAAAGTGTTCTGGATAATTTCAGTCTTGGGTACATCATACTTAACCAATCAGAGTGGTAACGTCCTGCCGTTTCAGGGTTGGCTACCAAGCGTTGGTTGTACTCGTCTTTTTGTCCGCTCTCTATGAGTTCTTCCTGAACATCTTTGCTAAAGTTGTCTTTGTACACAAAGTCTTTACCTGTGTTGTAAGGCGGGTCTATGTAGATCATTTTAATCTTACCCAAGTAGCTTTCTTGCAGTAACTTGAGGACTTCTAAGTTGTCGCCTTCTATGTAGAGGTTTTCGGTATTGTCAAAGTCTACAGAGTCTTCTCTTACAGGTCGCAGGGTTTTGGTAGTGGGTAGGTTGGCGGTTACTATGGCTTCTCGTTTACCTGGCCACTCTAAACGGTAACGCTCTTTATTACCTTCTACCACGGCATGGCTCAGCTCTTGTCTGAGCAGGTCAAAGTCTATGGCTTTGCCTTCTGCACCTTCTGTAACGCAGTTGGGGAAGAGGACTGCTAACTTTTCAAAGTTTTCGTTCACCAAGTCGGGTGAACTTAAATCCAGTTTGTCGGAGTCTGTGGTGTTCTTGTTGTTTTCAGTTGTCATGTTGTTCTCTTATCCGTGTTAAGAATTAACGATGTTCATCAATGAGTCATAGTTTTTGACTTGGGCGAAGCTGACTTGAGTGCCGCCTATTTCATCAAAATGCTGTTTGGCACAATGTATTTTGAGCTTTTCTATATCACGTAAATCCGCTTCTTTGTCACTGCCTTTGGTTTCTGCGACAAAGTAAATGTGCTTACTCTCGTCGTTGTCTAATACGATAGCCCAGTCTGGACTGTATCGGGCGATGGGTGTATTGATATAGAAGCTTTTGGGTAACTTGGCATAAACCACTACTTCTGTGCTGTTTTCTAAATCATGAGCAAATTGTTTCTCAATGGTAGAATCGGTGGTGATAAGATCATAAATATGCTTGGTTAAAACCTCATCACTGCGAGGTGCGAACTTGTCATTGGTGAAGATGGTTTTGGCATCGTGACGTTTTTCAGTTTTGTGGTAAACAATATTGTTTATGATTAGACTGGCTTTGACTTCGTTGATGTATTCGCTGCATTGTAAAATAAATTGTTCCGGATTGACTTTAAGCATCTCGAATTTTTCTGCTTTGATGGATTTAAGTATCACTCCAATGGTGTTTCGTTTCAAATCAGTCTGCGCTTCGATTTCTCCGATCATGTCATAGCGAGTTTCACTATAGGGATTGATTTCATTGGCTGCATAGTAGCTTGGTTGCTCTTTTATCAGTTCTTTGTTACGCATTTGTTCTATGGTGCCAGTTTGCAATTCACCTGTTTTTATTTGATAAATACGTTTACTGATATGAAGTTTTTCATTTATTTTAGCCACGCTGTCGTTAATCAACTTTTCACTATCGAATTTAACTTCGTAAATAGTTTTCGTGCTGATTTTCTTCCACAGTTCTTGAAACTCTTTTTTGGCAAAGTTGTTGTTGGTGTTTAATGTGATTGTTTGGCGTTCATCTTCGGGTTTAATGCTTTCACCAGAATAGACAGACTGAAGCAAACTGGCGATTGATGTTTTAAAAGATTCTAATGATTCAGGAACTGGCACATCACCTGATTCTATTTTTTCTTTTCCTAATGCTGTAATTTTATCGTCATCATCCACCATGTCATTTTTATAAAGCATTTTATTGAGTAACCTTGCTTCGTCTTTTGTAATTCGGTGCTCTTGTCCTTGGGCATTAATGATGAGCTTGTTGTATAAGAATTCATCATCTGCTTTGGTTGGTCGATCTTTAAGTGTTGCTGCAATTTCAGCCTGTAAACCTTTGGCAAAACTTTCATAGCTTTCTGAAGCGATGACCGTCAATCGATTGACTTCATGAACCTGTTCACCAATGGTTTCAAAATCTTGTCTGATACCATCCTGATTCACACACAGACGCATCCCACGACCAACTTCTTGGCGTCTACGAATTTCACTGCCTTCAGCTACTTGTTTTAAAGCACAAATTTGAAACACATTTGGGTTATCCCATCCTTCTTTTAATGCTGAATGTGAGAAGATAAATCGAGTAGGCTCAGCAAAGTCCATCAAGCGTTGTTTATTTTTCATGATTAATTCGTAAGCTGAGATGTCTTCTGAATCTTCTTTACCGCGTTTTACTGTTGGGTCAACTAACTTGCTTTTCTTGTCTATTGAAAAGTAGCCTTGGTGGGTGTTAGAAGCAGGATCACGTTCTAAGTATTTTTTATAGGCAGGTTCAATTTCAGGTTTTTTTAACCACTCTTTTCTGATTTGTTCATAGGTGGATTCAAATATTTCAGCATATTCACCAGCCTCTTCTTCGCCTGCTTCATTGTAGATTTTGTATTTACTGACCGTGTCGATAAAAAACAGTGACAGTACTTTTATCCCTTGGGAGAATAACTGATGTTCTTTTTGAAAATGAGACAGGATACACTCTCTAATTTGTATGCTTCTGATATCTCTCTCACTATGATCGTTAATCACATCACCTGGAATGATGTCATTTCCTGCCACAACAATTTTATTGTGATAGCCATTAATTTCAGTAATGACTTGGTTTTTATAAGCTGGTAAATCGCCTGAGAGTTCGTATAAGTTTGAACCTTCAGCCAGTTTCCTGCGAACTTTTTTTACACCGGATTTTGTACGTTGTTCAAACTCAACAATAGCAAAAGGTGGTTTAGTTTTACTCAGGCTGATTTGTTCTAGATATAAATAACCACTGGTACCAGTAAGTGTTTTTGCATTTACGCCTTTAACTTGAATTTTTTTAACTAATTGTTGCCTATAAGCATCTAAAGCATCTAAACGATAAACCTTGTTATAATCAACTTTATGTGTGGCTGAATAGCGCAAAGAAAACAAAGGATTAAAATCCTCCATGCGTTTCATGGTTATCGACCCATCTACCGATTGGGGTTCATCAATAATCAATATTGGTTGAGTTTTAGCAATAATTTCTATGGGCTTTCTGGTGCCGAATTGATCCAATTCCTGATAGATTCTTCTGGCATCTTTGCCTCTTGCATTTGGACCACCAGCATTAAAGGCCTGAGTATTAATGACCATAACGCTAATGCGATTATCCGATGCAAAGTTTTCTATGTCTTGAGGGTGATTTGAATTATAGATAAAAGGACTGATTTTATGGCCATACAATTCTTGAAAGTGTTCTTCCATATCAGCAAATGACTTAAAAACTCCTTCACGAATCGCAATACTGGGCACAATGATGATGAATTTGCTCCAGCCGTAATGTTTATGCAATTCATACATGGTACGGATATAACTATAAGTTTTACCTGTACCCGTTTCCATGTCTATGGTCAAATTAATTTTTAGTTTTGATTTTTTAGGAGCTTCTAAATCCTGACTTTCTCTGATGTCATTTTTAGCTTGTACTGCTCTGATATTTGAAAGTATTTGATTATCAGTAATGGCAATTGTGGCATTTCGGTAACCAATCTCATTTTCTATGTCTTTAAGTAATTCAGACTGCTCTCCGGCACCTGCGGCTAAGCGACGAGCCTTCTCTTGCAATTTTCTGCTTTTTTCCAGCGTGAAGTGTTTTGATTTAATTGGCTGGCCATCAAAACAGCGCACTACAGCATCTACAGCATCGATTTGAAACTGCTGCTCTTTAAATTTTATTTTCATGTTGTTTTGAATTCATGTTAAGTTTAGTTTTTGGGATTGGTTTTCTTTTTATTGTTCTTTTTTAACCAATTATACAAGTTGGCAATGAACCAAATCTGGGTGTCGAAGTTTTTCCTGGTCTTTGGTCATGGGTTCTTTGATTCAAATAAATAAAAAGAGACCTTTGCTTGATTGATTAAAACTTCTGATTTTTTCGATTTTCGATAAAAACCACTATTTGTTCCGATTTTCT